>JAYVOY010000274.1:0-6191 GCA_043757645.1 Verrucomicrobiota bacterium | reverse complement strand
CCGCCGATTTGCCGCGGCGGGAAATCGTCACCGGCATCCACTGCCTCGCCTGCACGGCGGGTTGTGGGAGCAGTTGCACCGGGGCGTTGCAGTAAGTTCGGTGGTTTGAATTCGGCGGTTTGCCTGGAGGACCGAAAGAGAATAGCCGAGCACTTCAGTGCTGGGTTGCGCGCGGAAAAAAACACGAGCCGGCAGGGACGACAGAGGCGGCGTGGGTGGCGTTCTGTCGTCCCTACCGGGACTTGCGTCGCCACCCGGCCAAATCCCAGCACTGAAGTGCTGGGCTATTTTCGGGCGTCCTTGCGGGACGCAGGCGGACTCAACCGGAGCGCAGAATGTTTTTTATCCGCGTCATCCGCGTCATCCGCGGTTCAATTCCCCCTTCGTTTTTATTCGCTGGTCCCCATTCGCTTGTCAGCGCCTTTTCCGCCCATGCCGATTTACGAATTTCACTGCACCGATTGTAACAGCGACACGGAACTGCTCGTGCGCTCGAGCAACTGGCAGGGGACCGCGTGTCCGAAATGCGGCTCGATCAAACTGGAGAAAAAGCTCTCGGTTTTCGCCTCGTCGGTCGCGGGCGGCGGTGGGGGCGAAGGTGCAGTCTGCACGACCAAGCCGAGTTCCTGCGGCATGTGCGGCACGGGCAAGCCGCACTCGCACTGAGCGGACGACGCCGGGAGCATCGGCGGAAATTATTTCGCGCGCAGGACACGAAGGGGGCGAAGAAAGAACCGCCGAACGAAGAGGCCCATCATGGGTGGCCGCCGTTTTCCTTCGTTCCCTTCGTTCCCTTCGCGCGAACCATTTCCCCGGCTCTCAGGCGTAACCATGCAATTGGAGGAGCGCCGCCGAGACGGCGGCTCACGGCGCGGGAAAGTCCGAGGGGGCCAATTGTCCGCGCGCTTTTGGTTCCCTATTCAGTGAGCATTTTGGCCTGCGGAAAATCCGTGCGTTCGCCCCGTTTGGACGGTGTGAGCCGCCGAGACGGCGGCGGTCCGACTGCATCGTTACGGCTCTCAGGCGCACACTTCCGCCGCGCTGATGTGGGCCAAGTCCGCCACCGCCCAGTCGGGCCGGTGCGCGGCGAGGTCGGGGAGTTTCGCGCCGCCGGTGGCGACGGCGAGCACGCGGGCGTTGATCGCGCGGCCGCATTCGATGTCGAGGGGCGTGTCGCCGATGACGAGGATTTCGTCGTCGCGCAGCGATTGGCGGAGGTGCTGGTGACCGCGCTGCCGCGCGATGCGGGCGAGGTCGTTGCGCTGGTGATGATCGTCGCCGAACGCGCCCGCTTCGGCTGCAAACCGGGTCCACAAGTCGTGATGCCGCAGCTTGATTTCCGCGCCGAGGCGGATGTTTCCCGTGAGCAGTCCGAGTCGCGGCGGCGCGGGCAGCGCGGCGAGTTGCGCGAGAAATTCGCGCGTGCCGGGGCACGTCCGCCCGCGATGTTCGCCCAGCAAATGATCAAGCCAGAACACGTAGCAATCAAAGAAGCGGCGCGTGTTCTCGGCGGTGTTCGCGATGCGGTGATGCGCGAAGAGTTCGCGGACCAATCCGGTGTCCGTGCGCCCGGCAAAGGAGAGATGCGCGGTGCCGTTGGGAATCTGGAACTCCATCGCGAACGCGCGCCCGAACGCCTTCACGCCGGCCCCGCCGGTTTGAATCAGCGTGCCATCAATGTCGAACAGGACGAGCTTGACCATGCGGCGAAACGGTAGCCCGCGGCGGCGCGGGGGACACGGGGAAAATCGGAGGGCGCGCGGCGTTCCCGCCGCTTCGGCGAGAAAAGTCGCGGGGGGGATTTTCTTTTGCGCCTGTTCCCCGCGGACGTTCAAGCGGCCTGAAGGCCGCGCCGCTCCCACCACCCCGCGCCGCCACCTCACTCCAACCCGCAATTCACCTTCGCCCGCCGCAGCACCTTCGTCGCCAGCGCGCGCGCGCGCGTCGCGCCGTCGCGCAGCACTTGGTGGACGTGATCCAGATTCGCCGCCAGCTCCGCGCGCCGCGCCCGCGCCGGCGCGAAGTGCTCCCAATACGCCGCGAACAACTGCTTCTTCAAATCCCCGTAGCCCAGCCCGCCCGCGCGCAGCCGCGCCTCAGACTCCGCCCCCAGCGCCGGCTCGACCACCTTGAGCAACTGCACCGCCAGATTCTTCTCCGCATCCGGCTTCGGTTCCTGCGGCGTGCGGCTGTCCATCACGATGCCCATGATGCGTTTTCGCGTGGCCTTTTCCTCGCCGAAAATCTCGATCGTGTTCCCGTAACTCTTGCTCATCTTCTGCCCGTCAATGCCCGGCACCGCCGCCACGTCGTCGCGGATGCGCGGCTCGGGAATGACAAACGTCGGGCCGTATTGCTCGTTGAACTTGAGCGCAATGTCGCGCGTGACCTCCACGTGCTGCTTCTGGTCGCGGCCCACCGGCACCACGTTCGAATCAAAAATGAGAATGTCCGCCGCCATCAGCACCGGATACGCGAACAGCCCGTGATTCGCCGAAATTCCCTTCGCGACCTTGTCCTTGTAACTGTGGCACCGTTCGAGCAACCCCATCGGCGTCAACGTCGAGAGCATCCACGCCAGCTCGGTGACCTCCGGCACATCCGACTGCCGCCAGAACACCGCCCGCTGCGGGTCCAGCCCGCACGCGAGAAAATCCAGCGCCACATCCAGCGTGTTCTTGCGCCGCGCCGCCGCGTCACTCAGCGACGTCATCGAGTGATAATTGGCGATGAAATAAAACGCCTCGCCCTGCTGTTGCAGCTCGATGGCCGGCCGCATCATCCCGAAATAATTCCCGAGATGCAGCGCGCCCGAGGGTTGAATGCCCGAAAGAATTCGCATGGCGCGGACGCTAGCAAGGGGGCGGAGTGGGTTCAAACAAAGTCCCGCGGGGAAGACTCGAAACGGCTGAATTCGGGCACCGCCGCGACCGCGAACCCTGACGGACCGCCGCCGTCCCGGCGGCTCACACCGTTGAAACGGGGCGAACGCGTGGATTTTCCGCAGCCCAAAATGCTCACTGAATCGGGAACCAAAAGCTCGCGGACAATCTGCCCCCGCGGACTTTCCCACGCCGGGAGCCGCCGAGACGGCGGCGCTACGACGGCATGGATTCGGCTTAACTTTTTCCGTAGGGCAGCGGGTCTTCGTGGAGGGAGTAATAATGCGCGGCGTCGCCAGCCGCCTGCTCGGGGGTCAGGCTGGGATGTGTGGGGGCGGGTGGCGGCGCGGCGTAGGCGGATTTTTCGCGCGGGGCACGCTTGGGTTTGGCACTGGTGGGGAGGAGCGGGGCGGTGAGTTTTTCGTAGCGGGCGAAAAGATACTCCACGCGCTGGCGCTCGCTGGTGAAGGGTTCGGGGCGGTAACAACGATCGACGGCGCGATCCAGCGCTTCGTGTGATTTGCGCAAGTGGGCCGGCATTTTGAGCGGATCGTAAAGCTGGGCCAGCGTGGAATCGGGGTAGCCAGCCCGCACCTCCAGCACCGTTCGGGCGGCGTCTTCCACGGTCTGGTGCTGCTTGGCGCTTGGCTCGGCCGGCCAGGGAAAGTTGTTGTAAACCATGCTGCCAGAGTAGCGGTAATCGGATTTCAACCGCCCACCCACCTGCCGGACCCAGGCCATGTGCATCGCGGAAGTCAGGATGCCGAAATGGAAAAAGCTGTTGGAGGGAATCAGAAAGTTGGTGTTGGCCGAAATGACAGCGGGCGGCAGGAAGCCGATGGGAATGTATTCCCGGCGCTCGGAGGACACTTCCGGGATGAGTATGTATTTGGTTGCCGGCTGGGAGATGTAAAAGAAAAGCGTCGGAGATTTTGCGGCTTTCCGCGTCGGCGCGGCGGTGCTCTGCAAGCGGAATTCCCGCACCTTGCGCACGCGCGCCATGACTTGGGGGAGCGCGTCCAATTGCGCCGGGGTGGCGTCCTGCAACCACAAGCACCAACGCATGTTGCCATTGATGAATTCCTCCGAACCGGTGAACCGCCGGAGGAAGTTTTTCGCGCCCGGATCGAGCTTCACCAGCGCGGCCTTTTCCTCGTCCGTCAGGATGAGATTGCCGTCATCGGCCGGCTTGTTGCCGCAGCGCATTTCCGGCACGTCGCACAGGGGTTTGGTGCGCTTGGTGACAAAGGCGTCCGAACCGGGAGTAAGGTAGGGACTTATGTTCGGCACCGTGGTGACGGAGACCTTCTCGCCCGCGTAGTCATAGATGCGTTTGTTGGTCGGGTCGAACGCACCGAAGCCGAGGATGACCACGTGAACGTGGGCTTTCCCCCGCGCCTCGCTTTGCCACGCAAACGTGCGGTGGGCGAAGTGCAGCTTGAGTTTGAAGTGCCCGAACAATAATCCCCACACCAGGGGAACCTGCTCGCCCTGGGTGATGGAGTTCGTGGCGACGAAGCCAACTTGCAGTGACGTGCCCTGAAGGTATTCCGCCGCCCGATAAAACCACGCCGTGACATAATCAAGGTCGCCGGTGTTCTGGAAGTCGCGGAAGACGTGAACCAAATCGGCGCGCTGGGCTTTGCTCTGATAATGCTTCCCCACGAACGGCGGATTACCGAGGACGTAGCTGCACTGGTCAGGCGGGAGCACGTGTCGCCAATCCAGCCGCAGCGCGTTGGCGCAGTGGATGTGCGGGGATTTCACGAGCGGCAACCGCCGGTAATGTTGCCCGAAGGCTTCGGACACGCGCAGGTTCATTTGGTGGTCCATGAGCCAGAGCGCCACCTCGGCGATGCGCGCGGGCCATTCGCCGATCTCGATGCCGTAGAATTGGTCCACATCCACCTGCGAGAGCTTGTTGGTGTCGGCCAGGGTGAATTCGTGTTGTTTGCCGAAGAGTTCCTTGAGGGTTTCGAGTTCCAGCGCGCGGAGTTCGCGATAGGTGATAACGAGGAAATTGCCGCAACCGCAGGCGGGATCGAGGAACTTCAGGGCGCAGAGTTTGCGGTGGAATTCCTGCAGCCGGGCGGTGCGCCGGCTGGAGCGGTCGGCTTGGATGGTTTTGAACTCGGCCAGCAAATCATCGAGGAACAGGGAGCGGATGACTTTGAGGATGTCGCGCTCGCTGGTGTAATGCCCGCCGATCTGCCGCCGCGCCTTTGGCTCCATGACCGACTGAAAGAGCGAACCGAAAATGGCGGGCGAAATGCGCGACCAGTCGAACCGCGTGCAGGCCAGGAGCGCATTGCGCATATCGCGGTTGAAATCCGCGAAGCCGAGGTTTTCGGCAAACAGCTCGCCATTGACGTAGGGGAAGGCGTTGAGCGTGTCGTCGAGATTTTTTTGGCGCGCGGCGTCCGCGGTGTTCAACACATCGAAGAGCCGGGGCAGATGCAGGCCAAGGTCGCTGCCGTCCTCCGCCGTGCGGTTGACGAGATAGAGGTGGAAGGCTTCGCGCTCGAAGATGCCGGTGTCTTCGGCGAAGAGGCAGAACAGGATGCGGACTAGAAAGCGTTCGAGATTGTGCCCGCGGTAACCGCCGGCTTCGAGGACGTCGTGCAGCTCGCCGAGCATTTCGGTGGCTTCGATGTTGCTGGGGTCTTGTTCCTCGAACTTGTGTTGCTGGTAGCCGGGGATAAAGCCGAAGGCATGGACGTGCCGGTGCAAATCCGCGAGCGGAAGGGTGACGCGCGAATTCTCGTGCAGATCATGCAGGACGATATTCGCAAAGTCCGAGACGACCACGTAGCGGGGTGTTTCCCGCTGCCGCCCTTCCGCGGCCAGCGCCTGAATGTAATCAAACGCCTGGGTCTTGGCTTTGCCGAGGTCCTCGCCCGCACTCTTATGCTCGACGAGAAGCATGGCTTTCCAAAGGAGATCAATCTTGCCGAAGTTGCCGGAGGTTTTGAGGACGGGCACTTCGAAGCTGGCGACGGTTTTGCGCGGAATCCCGAAAACGCCGAAGAACTCATTCCAGAACGTCTGCTTGTCCGCGCTCTCGCTGGTGGAGCGTTGCCACTCCCGGCTGAAGCGGATGGCATTGCGGCGGATTTCGTTCCATGAAAGCGGCATGAGGCGGTTTTACGGCAGGAGCAGTGGCGAGCCAATCACCGAATTGAACGGCGAAGCTTTCCGGGTGTGATTATCAGTGGGTGAGGACGCCCAGAAACGTAGCGCAGACTTCCCAGTCTGCTGTATCGCCGATTTCCAAATCGGCGGGGCGTGGCAAGGCCCGAGAGCGCTGGC
>JAYVOY010000273.1:0-6191 GCA_043757645.1 Verrucomicrobiota bacterium | reverse complement strand
ATTTTTTGCTCGTCGATTTCCACAAAGCGCTGGCCGACGGGCTTGATGTAGCCGATGCGCGGGTAGGTCTTGTGGAGGGCCGCCAGCAGGCCGAGGGACGTCGTGGTCTTGCCGTCGTTCTGGCGCGTGGCCGCGATGAAAACGCGCGGCGTCTCGGTGTTCATTTGGAGGGTGGCTACGCGCCCGACAGGTGTTTGCCCGCCTCGGGATAAAGCAGGTGGTGCTCAATGGCCTGCAAGCCAACGATCGCCGCGACGCCGAGAATGTCGTGCGCGTTGGCACCGCGCGAGACGTCCGCGGCGGGCCGGTCGAGGCCGAGGAGAATCTGCCCGTAGGCGTTGGCGCGCGCGACGTGCTGGATGAGTTTGCTGCCGATGTTGCCGGAATTGAGGTCGGGAAACACGAGCACGTTCGCGCGGCCCGCGACCGGGCTGCTCTGCAATTTGCGACCGGCGATTTCCGGGATCAACGCAGCGTCCACTTGGATGTCCCCGTCGAAATCCGCCTCCAGCGCGACTGCGGCCGCGCGTTGCCGCGCGAGTTCCGTGGCCGCCTGCACCTTGAACACCGACGGATGCGCGGCGCTGCCGTGGGTCGAGAAACTCAGCATCGCCACGTGCGGGCGAATGTTCAGCAACCGCTGCGTGAGTTGCGCCGCCGAGACCGCTATGTCCGCGAGCTGCGACGCCGTCGGGTCAGGGATGACGCCGCAGTCCGCCATCACGAGCGTGCCCTCATGCCCGAAGCGCGTGTCCTCAACCTCCATCACCATGCAAGACGAGGCCGTCGTGGCCGTCGGCGCGACCTTGATGATGTGAAACAGAGGGCGCAGCACGCTGCCTGAAACTTCATTGGTGCCCGAGATCAAGCCGTCGGCCTGGTGCATCGCGACCATCATCGCGCCGTAATAATTGGGTTTCAGCATCGCCTCGCGCGCCTCGCGCGGCTGAATGCCCTTCGCGCGCCGGAGCAATTCGTACCGCTGCGCGAACCCCTCCAAGTCCTCGCTCTCGGCGGGATTGATGATGCGCACGCCCTCGAGCGAGACGTTTAGGCGCTGGGCCGCGTCCTTCACCTGCGCGCGGTCCCCGAGCAAAATGGGCACGCCCAACCGGAGCGACGCGAACTGCCGCGCGGCCTGTAATACCCGCGGCTCGGTCCCTTCCGGGAACACAACCCGCTTCGGGTGGCGCTGCAACTTTTCAATGACACTGCCGATAAAACGCATTGGCGTTTAACTAGCGGAGCGATTCCCAAACTGCAATTACCATTACCCGTTGGGCGGGGTGTAATTGGGTCGCGCGAAGGTGGCGAAGAGGGCGAAGGAAAACCAAGTGTGGCCCTAACGAAACCGTCTCCGCCTTCGCTCCCTTCGCGAGCTTCGCGCGACCCCGAAATCACTGCCCCCGCAGCGCTGGGCGCGTTTCCGAAGGTGGCTCACGCCGACACGAGAATCATGTTCGCGTACTGAATCGCATCACCCGTGCGAATCAGCCCGAGCGCGTGCGGCACCCGCCGCTTGAAATCCACGTGCGGCTCGAAGCGCAGCTCCGCGCCGACGCACGCCTTCACCCACGCCGCGCGCGTGCGGCGGTCATTGTGATCCACGAATTCCTGCGCCATGAAAATCTCGCCGCAGTTCCAATTGGCGCGCAGGGCCTTCAGCACCTGCAGCACCGTCGGCACGCCGCGCACGAGCGAGAGATCGACCGTCTCGAGGCCCGGCCACGAGGGAAAACCCACGTCGGCGATGACGAGGCTGTTCGTGTGCCGAATGCGGCAGAGGAGCGACTGGAGCTGCGGATTGACGAGGCCGGAGATGATCATGCGCGGTGACGTGGTGAACGCGCGGCGACCGTACTTGTCGCGCGCAAAATGTGTCAAGCCGCTGCAAAACTGAATGCCCGTCGCGGGGGCCAAGTCGAAAACGCTCTGAAACAAGCGCCCCTTTTATGCTGAAAACATTTTTACGCCTGATGTCGATCAAACCGATCCTGGTGATGTTTGTCATCCTAGTCGGCTCGATCATCGTCGGCTCCTATCTCGCCTACGATCACTACGTGGTGAAGGAACCGCCGGTCGAGTTGGTGAAAAGCCGCCTGTGGAACCGCCTTGAAGACAAGTCGCATCAATCGAAATTCGACGACGGCCTCAAGCTGGCGGAAGAAAAGGATGTCGCCGCGGCGCTCGTCGCGATGAACAAGCAGTACGACTCCGCGACGACATGGCAGATGATGTACCAATTCTTCGGCGAACATCTCTGGCAGGCCGAACAGATGCTCAAGAGCAGCGATCCGCAAAAGCAGCAGGACGCGTTGAAAATCATGTCGGAAGTCGCGAATCGCGCGGGGCAGAGTGCGTATCGCAACGGGGCGAGCGACGCGTGGATCGGGGCCAGAATCGCGCAGGCGTACGTCATGCCCACGCGCGCCATCGTCGTGGCCAACAACGCCGCCGCCGAGGCCAAGACGGCCGCCGAAGCCAAGGCGGTCGAAGCGGAAGCCGCCGCAGCAGCAGTTGCAGCCGCCGCGGCCGCCGCGCAAAAGGCGACCAACACCGCGCCGGTCGATCCGAAGGCGGCAAAAGCCGCGAAAGCGGCGGCTAGGGTCGTGACCAAGCCCGTGACCAAAGCGAACCGCGCGCAGCAGCAAAAGGGTTTGACCGAGGAGGGTTTGATCCGCACCGCGAACCGGTTGTACGAGACTGCGGGCGAGGTGGAGCCGGTTTTCAAAAATTACCAACTCCTCATCAAAATCGCCCCGACAAATCAAATCGTGCCGCTGCGTTTGGAATACGCGCGGGTGCTGGAAAGTTACGACCGCTACGAACAGGCCCTCACGGAGTTGAATCAGGTCACCAACACCAATTTCACCGCCAAGGCGATCGAGCGCGTACAGCTCCGCATCAAGCGGCGCGACGGCGGCTGAGACGTGGCGGCGCGCGCCCCGCGCGCGGGGCGACTGTCCCAACCACCGCATCCTATTCTCCACGCCGCTGACATTCCCCCCGCCCCGCAAACCGCCGCGCCCGGCGGGTGGCGCGACATTCCGTGGTCCTGCCTCCTCGCCGTGTTCGGGGCGACGTGCATTCCGCTCGGCGTGCTGTGGGACATTTCGTGGCACGAGAGCATCGGGCGCGACACGTTCTGGACGCCCGCCCACATGGTGATTTATCTCGGCGGGGTGGTGCCGGGGTTGACGTCGGGTTGGCTCGCGTTGCGCACGACGTTCTTCGGCACGCCGGAGGAGCGCGCGGCGGCGGTGAACTTCTGGGGCGCGCGCGCGCCGCTCGGCGCGTGGATTTCCATCTGGGGCTGTTTCGCGATGCTCACGTCCGCGCCGTTCGATGACTGGTGGCACAACGCCTACGGACTCGACGTGCAGATTCTCAGCCCGCCGCATTCGCTGCTGGCAATCGGGATGTTCGGCGTCGCGCTCGGCGTGTTGCTGCTGGTGTTGTCGTGGCAAAACCGCACGCCGGAACCGCAACGCAAAGCCGTCGCGCGGCTGTTCGTTTTCATGGTCGGAATCATGACGGCGATGAACTCGGTGTTCGTGATGGAATACAGTTTTCCCAACGCCCAGCACGCGCTGACGTTTTACCTCATCGTGTGCTGGCACTATCCGGCGCTGCTGGTGATGGCGTCGCGCGCGGCGGCGATTCGCTGGGGCGCGACGCTCGCGGCGACGGTGTATTTCGCCGTGTATTTGCTGCTGATTTGGCTGCTCCCGCTCTTTGCCGCGCAGCCCATGCTCGCGCCGATTTACAATCCCGTGACGCACATGGTGCCGCCGCCGTTCCCGCTGTTGCTCGTGTTGCCCGCGCTGGTGATCGATCTCGCGATTGCGCACGGGAAACGGCGGGCGAACCTTTCGCCGCAGCCCGGCAGCGCGCGGTGGGCGTGGGCGCGGGACTGGTTCCTGGCGGCGGGTTTGGGGCTGGCGTTCTGCGGCCTCATGCTTGCGGCGCAGTGGAGTTTTTCCACGTTCATGCTGAGTCCGGCTTCGGACAACTGGTTCTTCGCGGGGCATCGGCACTGGCCCTACACCTCGAATCCGGGGGGTGGATGAACTCGTTTTGGAACCGGGATCGCGACCCGGTGACCGTGCGCGGACTCGCGCTGGCATTGCTCCTCGCGTGCGCGGCGTGCCGGGGCGGGCTGTGGTTCGGCGACTGGATGCTGAAGGTGCGGCGATGAACGGGCGCACCCAAAACCTCCAAGGCAACGCGGATCCCGGCGGCGGGCAAACACGGCGGAGCGCCGAGCACCCGCTCGGCGCGAACGAGATGCGGACGCACGTGCCGAGCCGGTGCTCGGCGCTCCGATTCGCCTGCGCCTTCCATTTACGTGCGGTTTGCGCACTCATTTTTCTCGCAACGGTTGCCGTTCCCGCGCGCGCGCACCTCGGGAGTCCGAACGTGGTTTTCGAGGGCGCCGCGGGGCCGCACGCGGTGCGCGTGGTGGTGCGGCCGCCCGAGGTGGTGCCGGGGTTGGCGGAGATTTCCGTGCGCGCGCTGGGGGCGGGTGTGGAGCGCGTGACGGTGCTGCCGGTTCACTGGAGCGCGGGCAAGGGCGGGTCGCCGCCGCCGGACGTGGCGAAGCGAGTGCGCGGCGAGACCAATGTTTATGCGGCCACGCTGTGGTTCATGGCGTCGGGCGCCTACAGCGTGGAGGTGCATGTCGAAGGCCCCGGCGGCGCGGGCGACGTGCTGGTGCCGGTCAATTCGCTCGCGACGGTGCGGCTCGAAATGCCGCGTTGGTACGGCGCGCTGTTTCTCGCGCTCGGCGGATTTCTTTTTCTTGCGGCGGTGAAACTCGTCGGCGCGGCGTGGGGCGAGGCGGTGCTCGAACCGGGCGCGCCCAGCGCCGCGAATGTCCGCCGCCGCGCGCGCTTCGCGATGGTGGGCAGCGTGCTGCTTTTCAGCGCGATGGTCGTGGGCGGCAAGGCCTGGTGGGACAGCGTGGATCGCGATTACCGGCAGCGCCGCCTCTATCGCCCGCTGCCGGTGAAGACCGATGTGCGCGTGACGAATGGCGTGCCGATCCTGCGCCTGCGCGTCGAGATTAGCGGCAACGCGCAGCGTCACTGGACGCCGCTGCAACCGGATCACGGCAAGCTGATGCACCTGTTTTTGATTCGCGCCGAGGAGCCGGACACCTTCGCGCATTTGCATCCGATTCAGCGCGACGCGACGACGTTTGAAACCGCCGTTCCGCCCGTGCCCGCGGGGCGTTACGCGGTGATCGCGGACATCACGCACGAAACCGGCTTCACCCAAACACTCGTCGCGACCGCGGATTTGCCCGAGCCGTCGCCGACATTTGATGCCGTCCCGCGGCGTGCGGGCGCGTCCGATCCGTTTTGCGGCGTGCCGGTGCGGCGCGGAGTTGGCCCGCTGAACACGCCGAATGGGGAAGCGGACGCCGCGAATGCGTTCGATCCGGATGATTCATGGCACTTCGGCGATCCGCTGCCAGCCGACGGTCCCAACACGTGCCGATTGATGGGCGGTCACGTGCTGCGGTGGGATAATCCCACCGCGCTGCAAGCAGGCCGCGAAACCACGCTGCGCTTCAAATTGCTCAAGCCCGACGGCGCGCCCGCGGCGCTCGAACCCTACATCGGCATGGCCGGCCACGCGGCGGTGCGTCACGCGGACGGCGGCGTGTTCGCGCACTTGCATCCGGCGGGAACGATCTCGATGGCGGCGCAGGACGCGTTTGTGCGGCGCGAGGAAAACCAGCAAAACAAAACCACCGCGGTGGCAGCGCCAGCGGGAGCAACTGCGATGGCGACCAATGCTGGCGGGGCTTTTCTCCCGCCCGCCCACCCCGCGACCAACACCGATTCCGTCTCGTTCCCCTACGAATTTCCGCGCGGCGGCAGCTATCGCCTCTGGGTGCAGGTGAAGACCGCGGGCCGCGTGCTGACGGGCGTGTTCGCGCTCACGGTTGCAGAGGCGAAGTGAGACGAGGTGGGTTTGGCGATGCGGGATCTTTGCCGAGCGCAACGGTGGTGAGAATGACGCCCGCCCTCACCCCAGCCCTCTCCCCCGAGGAGAGGGAGTTCCGCTTCACCATACCCGCCCACTCGATTGACCACGGCACACTCCCCGCCGTGCGCGTGTTCGCAGAACCCGGCACGAAGCAAGGGGAGCTTTCGAAATGGAAAAGACGCGGCGAACGATTC
>JAYVOY010000272.1:0-6209 GCA_043757645.1 Verrucomicrobiota bacterium | reverse complement strand
ACAGAGGAAAGCAAAGTCGTATTGTGCCCCGTGTTCAGGTGGCGGTACGTTTCTTCAGCGGGATTCCCCATCCCCACCTCCTTGGCGTCCGCTACCTGGGCATTTTTTAATTTTTCCCTGCGGGCAACACTCCCATCCAACACCCGATGCGCGGACCTTTGCCCCGCTTCTGATCCTGGAAAAAGCAGTTAATGCCCACGAAACACACGCACAGAAAAGGCGTTGAGAAACCCAACGGACTCAGTGAACCGTAACGCTGCCGCAGGAGCGCCGCCGTCCCGGCGGCTCACACCGTCCAAAGGCGGCGGCGGGCATTTTCCGCAGTTAAAATGGTCACTGAATGGGGAACCAAAAGAGGCGGTGTGAATGGCCCGCGCGGACTGCCCACGCCCGGAGCCGCCGAGACGGCGGCGGTCCTACCTACGGTATCGTTACGGCTGAACCGGCGCGCCAATCCGGCGGCACTCGACCTCGGTTTTGCCCTTATTTTCGTGTGTTTGGTGTGTTTCGTGGGCAAGTCTTTAGGATCCGGCGGGAACCAAAAAAAAGCGCGAGGCTTTCCAGCCTCGCGCTTCGCATTGTTTTCCACCCGCGCCGGACGGTTTCCCATCCGCGCGCGAGTTGGCTCTCAGTATTCCCGCTTGGTTTTCTTGCCGGGTTCCGGGACGGGATAGAAACCATTTTTGTCCGCCTGCACCGGGGCCGGGCTGTCCGGCGTGAGCTTGTCCGCGTCGGGCGCGTATTCGTGCTCGTGGTTGAGCATTTCGTCGAGTGTGACTTCCTGCGCGGTGTGCGCGGCGTAGCGGCCGAGCGAGGTCGTGAGGCTGGCCATGACGCCGCGATCCACCTCGTTGTGCGGCTTGTCGTTGCGGATCGCGTCGGTGAGCACCTGCCACTCGTTGAAATACGGATCATCCGGCCCCTTGGATTCCGAGGTCCACAACAGATTGTCGCGCGAGACCACCTGGCCTTTGTAGGTGCTCGACGGCCGCCCGCAATCGCCCGCCTTCGACGCGATCGCCATGCCCTTCGTGCCGTGGACGAAGCTGTGATACATCGGCACCGCGCCCAACATGCAGCGGCCGTCCATGAACAATTTTGCGCCGTCCTCGAAGGTGTATTCCACCGAGTAGGAATCGAAGTTTTGATCCACGTACGGTTTGCCGTCCGAGCTGTTGCGATACGTGCGGCCGCCGACGCCCTGAGCCTTGACGGGCCAGAGTTCTTTTCCGGGCGGACTCTTCAGCCAGCAGAGGTGATCGATGTGATGAATGTTGAAGTCGCTGAAGCCGCCGCCGCTCGCCCAGATGAAACTGTGGAAGCGCGAAATCTGCCAGAGCAACTCGCTCGGCACCTGCGCGGTCGGGCCGGGAAACTTCTCCGAAAAGGCCGATCCCAGCAGCCCCTGCATGCGGTACCCGCGCATGAACGTCACGTCGCCGATCTCGCCGTCATCAATGCGCTTGTGCAAATCCTGCAACGCGTGGCTGTGCCGTGACATGAGGCCGACGCCGACCTTGAGGTTCTTCTGCTTGGCGAGCTTGTTCAGTTCCAGCATTCGGCGCGATGTCGGGCCGTCGGCGGTGATGGGCTTTTCCATGAACACGTTGATGCCCTTTTCGATGGCGTATTTGAAATGCACCCAGCGAAAGGCCAGCGGCGTGGTGAAGATCGCGACGTCGCCTTTCTTCAGGTTGTCGATCGCGCCTTTGTAAGCATCGAAGCCGATGTATTTGCGGTTCGAAGGCACATCGACCTGATCCTTGTATTTGTTCTTGAGCGAATTGTACGCGCCATCGAGGCGGTGCTGAAACACGTCCGCCATCGCGACCAGCTTGGGCGGGCCGCTCTGGGACATCGCGTTGCCCGCCGCGCCGCCGCCGCGCCCGCCGCAGCCGACCAGCGCGATGGAAAGCTGATCGCTCCCCTGCGCGTGAACGTGCGGCAGGGCCACGCCCGCCAAGGCCGAAGCCGCGGTGAGCTGGCCGGTGGTTTTGAGAAACTCTCGTCGAGTTGAGGAATCGTTTGCAGAAGGGTTCATAAGTCCGCGAAGCTTTTCATCCGCCGCCCAAGTGTCAACTGCGGAGATGCGCCGCGGCGAGAAAAACGCGGCGCGACCGCGAGTCGGCGAGGGCCAACGGCCCGGCCCGCGCCCCGGCAGCCCGGGCGACATCTTTGTGGCAACCGTTCCCAAGAAAAATCCTCAAAGCCTGTTTGGAAAGTGGGTGGCACGGGCTACCCGCCGGCACAGGCCAGTGGCCTGTGCCACCCAGAACCGGGTTTCCAAACAGGCGCTCAACCGTACCGTTGCCGCAGGACCGCCGCCGTACCGGCGGCTCACACCGTCCCAACGGGGCGAAAGCGCGGATTTTCCGCAGCCCAAAAGGCTCACTGAATCGGGAACCAAAAGCGCGCGGACAATTGGCCCCCGCGGACTTTCCCACGCCGGGAGCCGCCGAGACGGCGGCACTCCATCAATTGCATGGTTACGATTTAGTCACACCCCAATTTCCGCGCGGTGAAGTGGCCCGGTGAAAACGACGAAGCCCCGCTGACGGGTGGGTCAGCGGGGCGCGCGGAAAAAAGACGGGCGGCCCGCAGGTGCGGGCCGGCGGTCACTTCATCAGGAGCATCTGCCGGGCGCGCTTGATGGAGGTGTTCAAGCGGCGCTGGTAGTGCGCGGGGAGACCGGTGTATTTGCGGGGCAGGATGCGGCCGAGGTCGGTCACAAACTGGCGCAGGAGGGCGACGTTCTTGTAGTCAAGGGCGTCGTAGGTGAAATCGATCTTGGGCTTGGGACGCGGGGCGCGGCGTTCCATGGGCTGGCCGTTGCGACCGAGGCGCGGGCCTTTTTTCTCGGGGGTGTTCTTGCGTGGCATAAAAGGGGGTTACTTGATTTCGCGATGCAGGGTGTGTCGGCGGAGGAAGGGATTGTACTTCTTCTTCTCGATTTTCTCCTGCTGGAGTTTTTTGTTGCGCTTGGTCATGTAGCGCGACGGGGGCAAGCCCAGTTTACGCGCCTCGGTGCATTCAATGGTGACTATTTCTCGTGCCATAAATTATTCCTTTTCCTTCGCGGGTTTTTCCTCTTCCTCTTCCTCGCCTTCATCGGAATCCGCGGTGCTCGTGCCATCCACAGTGCCGAGGGCGGCCAGTCGTTTCTGCCGGAGCGCGCCCTCGCGTTCGAGTTGGGCCTGGGCTTCCACCGTGAAACGGGTCCACGGAATCGCCTCCAGCCGCGCGTGCGGAATGGCCTTGCCGGTCAGCTCGCAGACGCTGTAGGAGCCGCGCTCGATGCGCTTGAGCGCCTCGTCGATCTCGTAAATCGCATCCTGATCGGAGGAGAGGAGGCTGAGGGCGAAGTCGCGGTCGAAATTATCGGTGCCGGAATCGGCCATGTGCAGGCTGTAGCCGGGCATTTCCTGGGCGGAATCCTTCGCCAAGCCGCTCATCTGTGCGAGCAGGCGTTCGCGGAGGTCGAGGAGGTTCTCATAGAACTTGGTCCACTCGGGATTGATCTTCACCTTGCCGCTGACGGAATAGCGCGTGGTGGAGGTCTTGCTGTGCTTGACGCCGGAGCTGCCCAGGATGGACGCCATGGTGGCGCTACCCACCGCCTTGGGTTTGTGATTGCTCGCCACTGGTTTTCCGACCGGTTTTTTGTTTGTCACGGCTCGCTAAAATTTTCCAACCGAGTTGCTAAATTTCCCCGCGCAACCGGCCAACACTGGTTGGTCCCGCGACGAGAGGGCGGCGAATGTAGCAAACGAAAATTGGATTGCCACAAAAAACATCGGGTTTAATCGGGCCGGTTTGGAAGATGGCGAAAAAGCCATGCGAGCCGTGAAAACAAAGAGGTTTCGCCAAGTTTCTTATGCACCGCCGGCGCTCAACTCTTCTCGATGCACGCGTAGGCGTTGTGGTTGTGGATGCTCTCGAAGTTCTCCGCCTCGACCTTGTACCACGCCACGTCGGGCAGCGCGTTGAGGCGCAGGGCGACGTTGCGGACGAGGTCCTCGACGAAGACGGGATTTTCGTAGGCGCGCTCGGTGACGTGCTTTTCGTCGGGGCGTTTGAGGAGCGAATAGAGTTCGCTGCTGGCCGAGCTTTCCACCAGCGCGATGATGTCCTCGATCCAGATGATTTTGTGCGAGCGGACGGCGACGGTGACTTCGCCGCGCTGATTGTGCGCGCCAAACCGGCTGATGGCTTTCGAGCATGGGCAGAGCGTGGTGACGTTGACCTTGACGGTGAGGACGAAATCAATCTCGTCGCCGCGCGCCGCCGCGTCGAAGCGCACGGTGTAATCCATCACGCCGCTCATGCCGGTGGCGGGGGCCTTTTTCACGAGGAAAAAGGGGAACTCCATTTCGAGGTGCGACGTGGCGGCGTGCAACTTGCGCTGCATGGCGTGGAGAATCTCGGTGATGTTCTCGACGTGGATGACGCTGCCGTGGGCGTTGAGCACCTCGACAAACCGGCTCATGTGGGTGCCCTTGAACTCCTTCGGCAGATCGACGAACAGCCCGATGGTCGCGACGGTGCTCTGGAGATTGCCGTGGGTCTTGTCGCGCACCTGCACGGGAAAGCGCAATCCGCGCACGCCCACCTTGTCGATGCGCAGCTCGCGCGTGTCGGGTTCGCTTTGCTTGTCGTGCAGGATGGGCCTGGCTGGGGGCGCGTCCGCGCCGACCGTCGCGGGGATTTTTTTCGCGGGAGTTTTTCGCATCTGGGCGCGGAGCGTAGCAGGACCGATGGGGTTTGCAAAAAGGAGTTTGGGCGGCCTAGAAAAACGGAGTCGCAGCGGCGCGCGGGGGGCGCGCGTTGGAAAAATCACGCCGGCACCGAGGGGTATCTTTTGACACCGCCACGGTGCGAAACGCAGATTCCCGCGTGTTTCAATTTCAACGCCGAGTCCGCGTGCGTCCGCTGTTGCTCCTGTGGTTGCTCCATGCCGCCGCGCTCGCCACACCCGCGCTCGCCGCCACGTTCACCGTCGCCACCTACAACGTGGAGAACTACCTCGACGCCCCCGCCGGCACGCGTCCGGTCAAATCGCCGGAAGCCCGCGCGAAAATCCGCCAGGTCATTCGCGCGCTCGGCGCGGACGTGCTCGCGTTCGAGGAAATGGGCGCGCTCTCGGCCTTGCAGGAATTGCGCGCGTCGCTCAAGGCCGAGGGTCTCGATTATCCGCACTGGGAACACGTGCCAGCGGCGGACCCGGACATTCACGTCGCGCTTCTGAGCCGCTTTCCGATCCTCGCGCGGCGGCCGCACACGAATGAATCGTTCCTGCTCTCGGGCAGAAAATTTGTCGTCAAACGCGGCTTCCTCGACGTGGACATCGCCGTCACGCCGCAATACCAGTTCACGCTGCTGGGCGCGCATTTGAAATCCAAACGCCCCGTCCCCGAGGCCGACGAGGCCGAGTTGCGCGAGGAGGAGGGCAAAAAGCTCCGCGAAATCATTGATGAAAAACTCCACGCGTTTCCGAACCTCAACCTCGTCGTCGTGGGGGACTTCAATGACACGCGCGATTCCCGCGCGCTCAAGGCCGTCCTCGGTGGCCGCGGGAAATTCTCGCTCTTCGACACGCGCCCGGCCGAGCGCAACGGCGACAGCGCGTTCCGCCCGAAGGTTTATTACGCGCCGCGAAATATCACGTGGACGTATTTTTACGGGAAGGAAGACACCTACAGTCGCATTGATTTCATCCTCCTCAGCCACGCGATGGCGCGCGCGTGGAAGCCGGAACTGACCCTGATTCCCGCGACACCCGACTGGGGCATCGCCTCCGATCACCGCCCGATCATCGCGGGCTTTGAGACTGGCGAACGCTGACGCCAGCGGTGGCGAAGCCGGAAGGTACGGAGTCCCGACTTCAGCCGGCGGGCCGTCCTCCAACACGGAGACCCTGAGCCGTAACAAGGCAGAAGGAGCGCCGCCGTCCCGGCGGCTCACACCATCCAAACGGGGCGGAGGCGCGCATTTTCCGCAGCGCAAAATGTTCACTGAAGGATGAACCAAAAAGGAGGGCGGATTGACGCTGCGGACTTCCCACGCCGTGAGCCGCCGAGACGGCGGCGGTCCGCCCATTGCATGATTGCGGTTAACCTGAAAAAATCATAGTGGGATTGAACGGAGGGGCGGGAAGCGCGTCGGAAGGGCTGTGAATAAAGGCCCAAACCAAACACACCCCGCCGCCGCTC
>JAYVOY010000271.1:0-6209 GCA_043757645.1 Verrucomicrobiota bacterium | reverse complement strand
GACTTCATCGATCGCCACGGCTACTTCGAGTGCAATCACAAGGGCGAGAACGCCGGCTGGTCCGTGCGCGACGGCCACACCTACTCCGACCGCAGCGGGCTGCGTTTCGAGGCCGGTGATCCCGCCAAGCCGCGGCAGTTCGTGCATCCCGCGATGGACCCGCACTACGACGGCAAGCCCTCGATGCTGTCCGAAACGACGTGGTGCCGCCCGAATCGTTTTCGCTCCGAGGCGCCGCTGTATTTCGCGGCCTACGGCGCGTTGCAGCACAGTGACGCGATTGTCCACTTCGCGCTCGATGGCGGGCATTGGAGCGTGAAGCCGGGCTACTTCGTGCAGCCGTGGACCCTCATGTCGCCCGCGATGATGGGGCAATTCCCCGCGGCGGCGCTCATCTTCCGGCGCGGCCTCGTCGCGAGCGGACGCGTGCTGGCGGAGATCAATTTGAACAAGGACGAACTCCTCCGCCTCGCCGGCACGCCGCTGCCGCAGGACGCCGCGCTCGACGAATTGCGCCTGAAGGACGTGCCGCAGGACACCGTGGTGAAACCCGGCCAGCGCCTCGATCCGCTCCTGCATTACGCCGGCCGCAGCGAGGTGAAATTCACCAGCGCGCCCGGTTCGGTGAAAATCGAGAACCTCAAACCCCTCATCAACCACGCCGCGAAAACCGTCGTGAGCACCACCGGCGAACTGAAACTCGATTACGGCCAAGGCGCGCTCACCATCGATGCCGCGCGCGCGCAAGGCGCCAGCGGAATGCTGAAAGCCGCCGGCCCCGTCGAGACCCGCGACCTCTCCATCACCTCCGAAATGGAGCTGGGCCACCTCATCGCCGTGTCGCTCGACGACCAGCCACTGGCCACTTCGAGCCGCATTTTGTTGCAAGTGATGTCCGAGGAAAAAACCTCGAACTTCCAAACCGAGCCGGTGACCGCGACCGAGAAACGCATCGTCAACGTCGGCACCGATCCCTGGCTCGTGAAGGACCTCAGCGGCACCGTGAAATTCAAGCGCCCCGACGCCGCGCAACTCAAAGTCACCGCCCTCGATTTCAACGGCTACCCCACCGCCACCGCCGGCACCGCGAACGAAATCAAACTCGCGCCGGGGACGATTTATTATCTGATCAGCCGGTGAAACGGCGCTGATTTCCACGCCCGTTGCTGCCCGCGTTCGCCACGTTGTCAGCCTTGGATTAGCCGTTCGTAGGCGTCGTGCGGGCCAATCCAGAACCAAGTGAACCCACCCTCAACCCGCGCGGCCACGGCGCGATATTTTATGCCCACTCGGGCAGACCACGTGTTTGGTCCGACGGGTTTGAAGTGAAGGCTGGGATGTTTCGGATTCACCTGAAGGAGCCGATAATTCTTGCGCGCCAAACGGCGCACATCCGCGGGCAACGCGCGGTAGCACCTCCAGAAGTCGGACGTCGTCGAGTGCCTCACAGCAGGGGCATGCACCGGCCCGCTTTGAAATCAGTAATCGCCTGCTCCGCCAGCTTGTCCAGTGGACCGCCCGGACGCGCGTCCTCCGCAATCTGCGCATCCCAGTCTGCTTCGCACCGACGATCCAAACGCGCCTTCAAGCTCCACAACTCGTGCCGCGGCAGTTTTTCAATCGCGGCTTCAATTTCCTTCACCGTGCTCATGGCGGGAAGGTATTGCCGCGCGGTCGGCCCTTCAACCGTCAATTCCCGACGCCGTTGCGTGGATCCGTGGCTCGTGATGGATCTGACCGGTGTCGCGAGCGAAATCAAACTCACGCCGGGGACGATTTATTATCGCGTCGGTCGGTCGGGGCGGGTCGGCTTTTTTTGCGGCAGCACGATTTGCTTCACAAGCTGGGCCGGGATCACTGAGAAGCGCGGGTCGCGGTGGACGAGCGTGGCGGTTGCGAGTTGAGCGGTCGCGGCGATGAGGGCGTCGGCGTTGGGAATGCGCGCGGTCAGTTGTTCGCGGAGATCGAACGCGGCGCGGGCGACTTCGCGGGTGACTGGCAACGCGTCGGCAAGCAGCTCGTCGTAGATCGCCAGCGTTTCGGCGCGGGCTTTCGCGTCGGGAATCAGCTCCTTGAGGCGGACGTGGAATTCCAACCAGTTGATGGCGCTGGTGAAAACCGCGCCGGGATGTTCGTCGAGCAGGCGCTCGACCAATTCGTAGCCCGGCTCCTCCTGCAAGTGGGCCAGGAGGGCGGAGGTGTCGAGGAGGTAGGTGTCGCTCACCGCAAGGCCTCCGCACGCAGACGGTCATCTTCCTCGCGTTCGCGGATAAGCCTGGCGATGGCGTTCTGGCCGCGCTGCTGGAATTTGCGCCCAATCGTCCGCGCGCGTTCCAGCAGCTGTTTCCGCGTGGGCTGGATGGTCACGATGATCTGGTTGGGCTGCTCGCCCACGGCCCAGTCGAACCGCGCGCCCGTCGTCAATCCCAACCGCTGGGTGATCTCGGCGGGGACGGTGATCTGGTTTTTCCCGGTCAAGGTGGTGGTCATGTTCCTTGAATCTTATCCATCAAGGAGTCGAGCCGGTCAAGGCCGCGGGTGTTCCAAGGGGCGCATTGGGGCTTGGCGCACGCGCGGCTGGATTCGTTTGCATTCAAGAAAAGCCTTGAGCCGAAACCATGCAGTCGCACGCGCAAGCAAACCCAGCGGCGGCCTGTGGCGGCGGGGCGGAGCGCGGCGTTTACGCCGCTTCACTATCCGCACTGAATAGTGCGTTCGTTTTGCGTGCGTGCCCGGCGTGCGTGCGGTGAAGCGGCGTAAACGCCGCGCTCCGCTCGCGTTTCAACTGCATGGATTCGGTTGAGACCAAACGGCAGAACTTTTTCACTGTGTTGGGTGACTTAGATCGTGAGGCAACGAAGCCCTGACGGCCCCCGCCTCCGGTAACATTTTGCCGTGAGTCAACACGGGCTACGCGCAACCACTCGGCG
The DNA here is from genome assembly GCA_043757645.1 of Verrucomicrobiota bacterium. Taxonomy (GTDB): domain Bacteria; phylum Verrucomicrobiota; class Verrucomicrobiia; order Limisphaerales; family BJHT01; genus BJHT01. The sequence goes on along the minus strand of JAYVOY010000271.1, from coordinate 3,279 downwards.
AACACCCTGCGGCGGGCTTCCGCATCTCGGTACAGCCGCAGCTGGAAACCGTCCCCGCCGACGCGCTGGCCGTCGTGCCCTACCAGATCCTTGCCGTGAACTACGGCGATTTCGCCACGAGCGCGGACGCCGAGGCGTTCGGCGCCGCCGCGCTCGACATGGAGCCGGAGGCTTATTACCAGTGCCTCTGCGCGCTGGTGGCGCCGGTTGCTTGAGCCCGAACTCCGAAACCGGCGCGCGCGAATTTCGCCGCGCCGCGCCCGGGGCGCGGGAGCGTCCGTTCCGTGCATTTCCATTTCGGAATTCGGGTTGAGTTCACCCGCGAAGGGAAGCGCGGGACTTCCCGGGACGCCAGCACGACGCCAGCAACGGCACTGCACGGGCGGCGCCCCGTTCCGTCACGGGTGTGCGATTTCCGGATCACCGGGGCGGTGGCAGGCGCGGAAGTTCGAGACGTTCAGCGTGTAGAGTTTCGCCGCCCTGGCTTTGCGCGCGGCGACGAGGTGGAGGTAATCGAAGATCGCGCCGCCCCGAACCCCGCGCGATTCGGATTCGCCCAGGGCGCGGAGCATTTCGTTCGGCGTGAGCGCGGTGAAGGCGAGGCCGGGCGCGTAATCCTCGGCGAGCATCGCGGCGGCGAGCGCGGCCGGCATCCGAAACTGGCGGCGGCCGCCGGTCAGTGTGCTGAAGGTTTCCGTGAGTCCGTGCGGATACATGCCGACCGGCTCCGAGTCGAGGAGTTGACTGCATTCCGCATGATGCGGCTCGGTCGCGACCAGGGCCGCAACCAGCACCGAGGAGTCGATGAAGACGATCATTTGCGGGACGGTTTTTCCAGTCGTTCGCGTTGTTGCTCGCGCATCTCGCGCACCGCTTTGGCCGCGTCGAAGCCAGCCCAGCCAACCACCACGCGACGCTTGCCGCGCTTCACGACTTTCACCTCCGCGGCCTCTTGGGTCAGTTCCAACCGGTCGCCGCTCACTTCCACGCGCAGCTTCGCGCCAGCGTGGAGATGCAGCCGGTCGCGGATGGGTTTCGGCAACACGAGTCGGCCCGCTTTATCCAGAATCACGGTTTCGTTCATGGGTTTGAAAATGTCATGAATTATGGCGCTGGAATAGCCATTTATGATGCCAATTTCAAAACCGGCTGCATCTCAGTTTCGTGCAGACGGTTTGGAAATCTCCTTGGCGCCCGGCTGAAGCCGGGCGCCCATGAGAAGGACTCTGGGGCGCCTGAAAACTGATCTGCGCCCCCTCCCCCCCCGGAATCGCTCCGTTCAAAGAAATCGAACCGGCCCGCTCGTTGGTCCCTCCGCGGCGCATTTCACCGCGATGCTACACCCCGAGCGCCGACGCGAGGAGCAGGCCGATGCCGCAGGCGAACAGCACCACGAGCAAACCCTTCACGACCGCCTCGCTGAGTTGATCCTCGTAACGGGTGAACGTGACGGGCGTGGCGACGCGGATGAGGCGGTGGCCGTGGTGATCGAGGCTCACGTGGAGGTGGCGCGTGGGCGCGGCGGAGGCGGCGTGCAGGGCGAGCTTGCGCGGGCCGTGGCCGTGCGCTACTCCTGCGGCGCTCGCGCGGGGCGCGCGGGCGGGGCGCCGCGATTCGTCGGGATGCCCGGATGGTTGGTTTCCGTTCATGAGTTTTCTAGCGCCATTATTCCTTATCGGCACGCTGGCCGTGGCGCTGCCGGTTTTATTTCACCTCATCCGGCGCACGACGCGCGAGCGGATGCCGTTCAGTTCGCTGATGTTTTTGTCGGCGTCGCCGCCGCGGGTGACGCGGCGGAGCCGGTTGGAGAATCTCCTGTTGCTCGCGTTGCGCTGTCTGGCGCTGGCGTTGTTGGGGCTGGGTTTCGCGCGGCCGTTTTTTCAGAAGCCGATGGACCCGGCGCAAATGAGCGCGCAGGCGCGCAAGGTCGTGGTGCTGCTCGACACGAGCGCGAGCATGAGGCGCGAGGGCCTGTGGACCGCGGCGCTCGCGCGGGCGGAGGCGGTGCTGCGCGCGGTGCGGCCCGAGGAAACGGCGGCGGTGTTCGCGTTCGATCGCGAGGTGCGCGCGGTGCTGCCGTTCGAGGATTGGGCGCGGCTCGAGGCGGGCGCGCGGGTGCCGGAGACGCTCGGGCGTTTGCGCGCGCTGCAACCAACGTGGGCGGCAACGCGGCTGGATCAGGCGTTGATCGGCGCGGCGGAGGCGCTCGAGGACGCGGACAAAAACGCGAAACAGCGCGGCCCGCGGCAGATCGTGCTCGTGAGCGATTTGCAGGAAGGCGCGACGACCGAGGCGCTGCAAGGCTACGAATGGCCGCGGGGAATCGACGTGGTGATCGACGCGGTGAAGGCGCGCCGACCCACGAACGCGGGCCTGCAATTGCTGCCGGAACTCGAGGCGACGTCGGGTGCCAGCGCGGGCGCGGGCGCGGCGGAGGGTGGCGTGCGGGTGCGCGTGTTCAACGCGGGGGAATCCAAGCGCGAACAATTCCGCCTGCGCTGGGAAGGGCAGCCGGAAAGTGCCGCGGTGGAAGTGTACGTCCCGCCGGGGCAGAGCCGCATGGTGTTCGCGCCGAAAACGTCGGACGGCCTGCCGGGCGAGCAGCTCGTGTTGTCCGGCGACGACGAGGATTTCGACAATCGCGTGTTCCTCGTGCCCACGCGCGTCGAGGCGGTGCCGGTGTTGTATCTCGGCGTGGAGGCGGAGACGGACCCGGCGCAGCCGCTGTTTTTCTTGCGGCGCGCGTTTCAACAAACGCTGAAACAGATTGTGCAAGTCGTCCCGCGCAAACCCGCCGACGCGGCGGCGATCCTCGCGGCGACGAACGCGCCGTTGCTGATTTTTTCGGACGCGGTGCCGGACGTCGCGGCGCTGCGGCGCTTCGCCTCGGGCGGGCGGATGTTGCTCGCGGTGGTGAAAAACGCGGCGGTGGCGGAAACCGTCGGTCGCCTGGCGGGCGTGGAAAATTTCACGGCGGACGAGGCGGTCGTGAAGGATTACGCGATGTTCGGAAAAATTGATTTCCAGCATCCGCTCTTCGCGCCGTTCGCCGATCCGCGCTTCAGCGATTTCACGAAGATTCATGTTTGGAAACATCGTCGCCTCGCGGCGGACAAGCTGCCGGGCGCGCGGGTGCTGGCGGAGTTTGACAACGGCGAGCCCGCGCTGCTGCAACTGGCGCTCGGGCGCGGCAGCCTGCTCGTCCTCGCGTGCGGGTGGCATCCGGCGGACAGCCAGCTCGCGCTGTCCTCGAAATTCGTGCCGCTGCTCTACTCGATC
>JAYVOY010000270.1:0-6242 GCA_043757645.1 Verrucomicrobiota bacterium | reverse complement strand
TTGGACATCTTGCGACCCTGTTTGTCGCGAACGATGCCAGTGTAATAGACATTGCGGAACGGCATCGCATCCGGCAGCGCGAAGCGCGGTTCGCCCATGTATTCGTAGCCGGCCATGATCATGCGGGCGACCCAGAAGAAGATGATGTCCGGCCCGGTGACGAGGTCGGTGGTCGGATAGAATTTTTTCAACGTCTCGGTCTGCTCCGGCCAGCCCATCGTGGCGAACGGCCACAGCCACGAACTGAACCACGTGTCGAGCACGTCGGGGTCTTGAACCCAGCCGGGACCGGGCGATTCGAGTTGGCAACGCGAAAATGAAGGGTCGGCGTTGACGTTCGGAAACAAGTCGCCTATCAATACTTCAGCGCCCGATGTAGGCCGGGTCAACTCGCTCGCAAGAGCGGTTGGCGTCGGAGATTTACCATCGGGCGTGTTTTTTTTGAACAGTTGGTGGTCGTAGAGTTTTTGGCCGTCGAGATGTTCCTTCACCGTTATTTTCACCTGAAATAGTTCGCCGCCAATGCGTGCTGCGGCGACGAAGAGGTGAACGGCCTTGAAATTCTCGTTCGGTGGCAGGTGATGCAGCGAGCCGAGTTTGATCGCCGTGCGAATCAATTCAGGCAGGGCGGCAATCGCTTTGATGTTGGCCTGACCGAGATGGGAGAAGGCGTGCTCAAGACTCGCAGGACGGACCACGATGTCCCAACCGGTCTCGACGTTCGGAAACGAGTGGTTGAGCAGGGCGTGCTGGTCGGCGAATTGCCATGCTGCGTCGCGCAATTCCTTGATGCTCGTTCCCGCCAACTCATGCCCCGTGAGTTCGACGATGCGAATAACTTTTGGAGACTTCGCTCGTGCTTCTGAGTTGTACCACACCGGAATCTGATGCCCCCACCAAAGCTGGCGGCTGATGCACCAGTCCTGAATGTTCGTCAGCCAGTGGTCATAAACTTTCGCCCAGCGGTCGGGATGAAATTTCATCCGACCTTCCGCCACGCACGCCTTGGATTGCTCCACAGCGGGATATTTCAAAAACCATTGCTCGCTCAAACGCGGTTCGATCGGCACATCCGCGCGCTCGCTGTAGCCAACATTGTGATGATGTTCGCTGAGAGAGATTAGAATTTGAAGATCTTTAAGCTTCTCCAAAGTATCTTTACGCGCCTTGAAACGATCCAAGCCTTGAAGTTCTTTTCCTGCGGCTTCAGTCATTTTTCCGTTCGAGCCAATTACCTCAATAGGCGGCTGAACGAATGGATTTAGGGTTTCGTCGCGTAGATTGCGCGCAACAGCACGGTTATAAATTTCAAAATCCGCCTTATCATGTGCAGGCGTTACTTTTAAGACGCCAGTTCCGAATTCAAAATCAACGTGCTCATCCTCAATGATTGGAATCAATCTCGACTCACGAGGCAGTTCGGCAGGCAAAGGACGAACGACATAAAGTCCTTTCAATGACTTGAATCGCTGGTCGTTTGGATTTACCGCAACAGCAGTATCGCCCGGAATTGTTTCTGGACGAGTTGTTGCAATATTCAAAAAAATAAACTGACCATTTGAACCAACAACAGGTCGGCCATTTTTCTCAACAACTTCAACTTTGAAAAAATACAGGAAGTCGTCTCGGTGCTCTTTCATTACCACTTCCTCATCCGACAACGCCGTCTGCGTGGCCGGACACCAGTTCACCATGCGTTTGCCGCGATAGATGAGGCCCTTCTTGTAAAGCTCGACGAAGACCTTCTGCACGCAGCGCGAATACTCCGGGTCCATCGTGAAGCGTTCGCGCGTCCAATCGCACGAGCACCCGAGCTTCTTGAGCTGGTTGATGATGATGCCGCCTTTCTCTTCCTTCCACGCCCACACGCGCTTGAGAAACTCCTCGCGGCCCAGATCGTATTTGGTTTTCTTCTCTTCTTTCTTGAGCGCCTTCTCGACCTGCACCTGCGTGGCGATGCCCGCGTGGTCGGTGCCGGGCAACCAGAGAACTTCCTTGCCGTCCATGCGCGCCTTGCGGCTGAGGATGTCCTGAATGGTGTTGTTGAGGACGTGCCCCATGTGGAGCATGCCCGTGACATTTGGCGGCGGGATGACGATGGAGTAGGCCGGTTTCGCGGACTTTTCGTTGGCGGTGAAGCAACCGTGCTTCAGCCAGAAGTCGTACCATTTGTCCTCGACAGACTGCGGTTCGTAGGCTTTGGGGATTTCGCTCATTGCAAGAATTTTTCTCAGGTTCGGGCGCGTGTCAGTTTAGGCGGTCATCCCAGTAATCGTCCGGCGGCCGCCATGAGCGACGGCGATGATGACAATGCGGTCATCTTCGTTTCGGTAAACGAGGCTGTGCGGGAACGGCGGCACGCGCCACTTGCGGGTGTTGCGGCGATAAGGCACGCCCCACTCGGGATTTCGCTGGAGTTTTCCCTCGGCAAGAATCACAGCCGCGAGAAATCGCTCCCCGACGCCGGGTTCTTGTTCCTCGTACCAAGCCGCAGACTGCTCGAGATCATGCTGCGCGCCGGGTAGTTGCTCGACGGGCTTTAATTTCATTCAGTCGGCGGCGCACACTCGCGTGGACCTCGGCGGAGGGAATCGTCTTTACCTTGCCGGCCTCGTACTCGTCGAGGCGGCGGTCAACAACGCGGTCCCAAGCTCGGTTGACGGAATCGAGGTAGGCGGTGGGCAGTTTGGCGTAAAGCATGTCTGCAAACTCGACACGATCGGCCTGATTCATCTTGGCGATGACAGCTTCGGCCTGCTTTTTAAGTGCGGCAGTCATGGGCGGAAATTGGCTGACGGCGGCTAGATTGGCAAACACCACTTCGCGTTTCCATCGGGCGGCAATCCATCGCCGACGTTAGCAAAGGCCAAGTGTCCGGCAGAGTTGTTAGCCTTCACCAAACGCCGTTCGCAGGTCATGGGAAGTTCGCTCAGGAAAAAACTTCAAACCCGCCGAACTGGCGGAAGTGGTCGTCGAACGAAAGTGCCTGCCGCAGCCCCAACCGCCCGATGACGACAAAGGAGATGGCGTCGCACAGCGAATAACTCTTATCCGTGTGTCGGCGCAGCAATTCAAAAGCCTGCTGCTGGTCGGCGTGGGTGATTTCCTCGATCCGCACCAGCGGATTGGCCTCGAAATCGCGGAGGATCATCTGCCGCTTTTTCGGGCTGCGTGAAAAATGCGCGTGGGTTTCGCACAGGACCGGCAGCGTGGTCACGAAATGCAGCCGGCGGCGGAAAACTTCCGCCAAAATCCGGCTGGCTTGATCGTGCAGGAGTTCCCGCTCATCGCGGTAGGCGATCCAAAATGACGCGTCCAAAAAAACGTGTCCGCTCATTTGGTTTCATCCAATTTTCGGAGCCGCTTGTCGTAGGCTTCGGCGCTGGTGCGGTTCTCGTAGTAGTCGTCCGGCAGCGGCGGGGCCTCGACATATTTCCCCTTCACCTTGATCCACTTTTTGGGCGAGCCGTAGAGGTAGTGATCGTGGTTGATGCCGCCGTCCTCAGGCGATTTCCAATTCGGATCAGCGACCGTCGGCGTCAGCATCGGATTGTTCGTCCACGCGTCCTCGGGAACGGCCATCTTCTCATCGATGAAATTCCGAATCACCGCGGCCATCGGCTCATCGCGCCGCCGCGACTCGGCCTGCAGGAAATCATACTCGCGCTGGTTGAGGTAAATCTGTGTCCGAACCATCGGTGAGGCTTCCATGCGGTACTCGACGTTGCTCACCTCGCGCAATTCCGACGGGGAACTTTCCGCCGTTGTCTCTGTGTAATTGATTGGTTTCGTTTTCACAGCGGCATATATACAGCGTGCTGTATATCTGTCAACTATTTCTTCAACAGCGCGTACTCCATCGAGTCCACCAGCGCTTGGAGGCTGGCCTCGATGATGTTTTCGCTCACGCCCACGGTGCCCCATTCGCGTTTGCCGTCGGTGGACGTGATGAGCACGCGGGTCTTCGCGCCGGTGCCGGCAACGCCGTCCAGGATGCGCACTTTGTAGTCGGTGAGCGTGACTCTCTGAAGTTGCGGGAAGGATTTCGCGAGCGCGCGGCGGAGCGCGCCATCGAGCGCGTTCACGGGACCATCGCCCTCGGCGACTTCGTGGTGAATTTCGGTGCCAACTCGCACCTTCACCGTGGCCTCGTTGGTCGAAGTCTTGCGATCACCGCGCATCGAGACGTGGTAATTCTCCACCGTGAAGAGCAACTCCGGCTTGTGCTCGAGCGTGCCGCGAATCAGCAGCGCCAGCGATGCCTCGGCGGCTTCGAACTCGTAGCCCGCGTGCTCCAATTCCTTCACGCGATTCAAGATCGCCTTCGTCTCCGGCGCGTCGTCCGCGAGTTTGAAGCCGAGGTCGCGCGCCTTGAGCAGGATGTTGCTGCGGCCCGAGAGGTCGCTCACGAGGATGTTGCGCTCGTTGCCCACGAGTGCGGGGTCAATATGCTCGTAGCTCGACGCGAGCTTCTGCACCGCATTGACGTGCGCGCCACCCTTGTGCGCGAAGGCGGACGAACCCACCCACGGTTGGCGCGGGTTGTGGCGGAGGTTCGCGATTTCATCCACGAACTGCGAAAGCTCCTTCAATTTCCGCAATGCCGCCGCGGGCAGGCACACCTTGCCAGCCTTTAATTGCAGACACGGAATCACGCTCGTCAGGTTGCAATTCCCCGTCCGCTCGCCGTAGCCGTTGATCGTGCCCTGCACGTGGACCGCGCCCGCCTCGATGCTCGCCAGCGCGTTCGCCACGCCGAGGCCGATGTCGTCGTGCGTGTGAATGCCGAGCTTGGAATTGAGTTTGCCGCGCGCGGCCTTGGTGATCGCGGCGATTTCCGCGGGCAGGCAGCCACCGTTCGTGTCGCACAACACGATGAAATCCGCGCCCGCTTGCTCCGCGGCCTGCCAGGTCGCGACGGCGTATTCGGGGTCGAGCTTGTAGCCATCGAAACCGTGCTCGGCGTCGTAGATGACGAATTTCCCGTGGTCCTTCAGATAACGCACGGTGTCGCCGATCATGCCGAGATTCTCGTTCGGCGTGCAGCGCAGCACTTCCTTCACGTGCAGCATCGAGGTCTTGCCGTAGATCGTCACCACGGGCGTCTCCGCCTCGATGAGCAAACGCACCTGATCGTCCTGCTCGACGGGCACGCCCTTTTTGCGCGTGGAACCAAACGCCGCAAGTTTCGCGCGCTTGAATTTGTGCTTCTTGGCCTGCGCGAAAAATTCGATGTCCTTCGGATTGCTCCCCGGCCAGCCGCCCTCGATGTAATGAACGCCGAATTGATCGAGCTTGTCGGCAATGCGCAATTTGTCCGCGACCGAGAAGTTCACCCCCTCACCCTGCGAGCCATCGCGCAGGGTCGTGTCATAGAGTTCGACGTCAGGTTTCATAAGGTTTCCGCCAAAGCGGAGCGTGGTATCTACCTGACCGACTCGGGGAAGCAAAGCGCAATTGGCAGCCCGAAATCGGCTGCGCGGCGTGGGGCGGCGTGGGCCGAAAAAAAGCGAGCGCAAGCGGCAATCGTCCGCAGCCCGACAGAACAAGAACGCGCGACCGGAACTGAATCAGGAAAGCAGAAAGGCAGGAAACCCGGCCCCCGTTTTCCTGCCTTCCTGCCTTCCTGATTCCAGTGGGGTTGGCTGGGCGATTCTGAGTCCGCAGAAATTGCCACGCGCCTCGCGCGTCGTTAGGATCGCGAGCAGATGAGTGAACGACTGGTTGACACCCGGAACCGCCCCTTGCGCGACCTGCGCATTTCGGTGACGGACCGCTGCAATTTCCGCTGCACGTACTGCATGCCGCGGGAAGTGTTCGGCGCGGATTTCAAATTCCTCCCGCGCGCGGAGTTGCTCACGTTCGAGGAGATCACGCGACTCGCGCGCATCTTCGCGGAACTGGGCGTTGAGAAAATCCGGCTCACCGGCGGCGAACCCTTGCTGCGGCGCGAACTGCCGCAATTGGTGGGAATGCTCGCGGCCGTGCCGGGGATTCGCGACCTGACGCTCACGACAAATGGTTCGCTCCTGGCCGCGCAAGCGGGCGCGCTGCGCGCGGCGGGCTTGCAGCGCGTGACGGTCAGCCTCGATTCGTTGGACGACTCTGTTTTCGCGGCGATGAACGACGTGGGCTTTCCCGTCGCACGCGTGCTCGCGGGAATCGACGCGGCATTGGCGGCGGGGTTTCGTCCGGTGAAAATCAACACGGTCGTGAAACGCGGCGTCAACGAGGACAGCATT
>JAYVOY010000269.1:0-6258 GCA_043757645.1 Verrucomicrobiota bacterium | reverse complement strand
CCGGCGAGATTCACCAACTCGAACATCGTCCGCGGCACCACGCCGCCGTGCCGCTCGACCAGCGCCTGACAACACGCCTTGAGGTTCTTCGCCTTGTTCCGAAACAACCCGATGCGCCGAATATCCTGCTCCAAATCCTCGACCCGCGCGTTCGCAAAATCCGCCGCCGCGCGATATTTCTCGAACAATCCCTTCGTCACCAAATTCACCTGCTTGTCCGTGCATTGCGCCGAGAGAATCGTCGCCACCAACAACTCCAGCGGATTCGCGAAATTCAACTCGCAATGCGCCCCCGGATACGTCGCCGCCAAACCGCGGATGATCTCCGCAGTCCGTGCAACCAATCGGGCCTGACTCGCGCGTGCCATGACGCGGCGAAGTTAGGCACCGCCCCGCGCGCAAGCAAGCCGGGCGGCGGCGGAACACGACGAGGGAGATGAAATCACGTTGCCATTGACCGGTATGACCGCACCTCGCCCCCTTTGCGCTTGGCGGCTGGTAGAATGCGCCCGCGTCGAGCCGTGCGGGAAGTTCTGCCTTTATTTTCACGCCCGAGGAAGGCAATGCTCAAGTGTTCGCTAAACAACTCAAGCCATGCCAAAGATTGAAGGTTTTCGGGTCCGCAATTTCCGCGCGTTGAAGGACGTGACTTTGGGCAAGCTATGGAATCTGCAGGACGCCGCCCCCCTGTCCCCTTTGACCGTCGTGATCGGCCAAAATGGCGTGGGTAAAAGCAGCCTGTTCGATGCGTTCGGATTTCTCGCGGACTGTTTGCGCCACGGAGTCGAGGAAGCGTGTGATATGCGCGGACGAGGTGGGTTCGCCCGCACGCGTTCCAAGGGGCAGACTGGCCCGATTGAGTTCGAGGTCTATTACAAGCAGGATGGCAATAACCGTCCCCTCACTTATGAACTATCCATAGACGTGGACACACACGGGCGTCCGTATGCAGCAAAGGAACGACTGCGCCAGCGGCGGAAGAACCAGACTTCAGGACGCCCCTTTTCTTTTCTGTGGATGGATGAAGGAAAAGGCGTGGTATGGAAGGGCGAATCCAAGGGTCAGCAGTTGGACGAGTCCCTGACAAAGGTGAATGTGGGCAAACTCATCGCAAGCGCCGAGAAGGAAAGCGCCGAGACCGAGATCGTGCAACTGGAAGACCCGCGCCGACTCGGAATTGCAACCTTGGGATCACTGAAGCAACACCCGCGCATCGCGGCGTTCCGGCGGTTCATTGAAGGATGGTATTTGAGTTACTTCACGCCCGATGCGGCGCGCAGTCTGCCGCTGGCTGGTCCCCAAAAGCACCTTAACAGTCACGGGGACAACCTCGGCAATGTGGTCCAGTTCATGGAGCGCGAGCACCAGAAGGAGTTCCAACGCATCCTGAGCGGAATCGCCGCCAAGATTCCTGGCATCCAGAAGATCGACACCAAGGAAAGTGACGACGGACGCCTGATGTTGCGCTTCAATGACCGCAGCTTCACCGATCCCTTCTATGCCCAGCAGATGTCCGATGGAACACTGAAAGTGTTTGCGTATCTACTGATGTTGGAAGACCCGGATCCGCCCCCGTTCCTGTGTATCGAGGAACCCGAGAACGGACTCTATCATAAATTGCTGGAGTTGCTGGCAACCGAATTCCGGCAACACGCCAACCGCGCAAAAGGCGGCTCCCAGGTATTCATCACCACGCACCAGCCTTACTTCGTGGACGCGTTACAGCCGGACGAAGTTTGGGTTATGGAGAAAGGCACGGATGGTTTCTCCCGTGTCCGCCGCGCCAGTGATCTGCCGGTGGTGAGGGAATTGGTGAGCCAAGGCCTGCCACTCGGCGGCCTTTGGTATAGTGATTATCTTGATAGCAAGTAAGCCATGCACTTTGAGATTCTGGTGGAGGACCAATCCGGGAAAGTAATGTTGGAGGTATTAATGCCGCGCCTCTTGGGGACTGTGGATACGTTCAAAGTCCATAGTTACAAAGGGATCGGGCGGATTCCCAAAGGACTGAAAGCCGACTCGGATCCCGGTAAACGCATTCTTTTGGACCAACTGCCAAAATTGCTGGCCGGTTACGGGAAAACATTTTCAAGCTACCCCAAAACCTACCCAGCCGTGGTAATTGTGGTTTGCGATTTGGATGCTCGCGATCAGCGGGCCTTTGCGCGGGAGTTGCAGCGGGTCGCCGAAAGGGCCAGTCCTTGTCCAAAGCACGCCTTTTGCTTCGCCATCGAAGAAGGTGAGGCTTGGTTTCTGGGGGATGCTCCCGCCGTTCGATCAGCCTACCCGAGGGCGAAGCCGGCGGTTTTGAGCGCGTATGTGAATGACTCGATTTGCGGAACTTGGGAAGTTTTGGCCAACGCAATTTATCCCGGCGGTGCCAAGACCTTGTTAGATTTGGGCTGGCAAGGCGTGGGTTTGGAGAAGTCACGCTGGGCGGCAAACATCACTCCCAAAATGAGGCCAGACCAGAACCTATCGCCAAGCTTTCAAGCGTTCGTAACGACAATACAACAGTGGGCAACGACGCCAATCTGAGGATAGTTACGGAGGCTGTAAACCCGGCGCAATTCACAGGGCATGGCTTTTCTGTTGCTCATAAGCAAGGAACCTCAATGACCACAACGCCATGAAAACGCTGAGGTATTTTGCGGGAATCTTTCTCGCCACACTTGGCATCAGAGGCGTGTTTGCACCTGTTTTCCACGCAGTCCAACCCGCCTCAAAAACTTCGATAGGGTGGACTGAAGTCTTGCTGGGGGGCTTGGGGATTCTCCTGCTCGTTGGCGCGTTCATTTTGTTGCGGCCCACCGTGACGGCACCCAGCAAGCCGTGCCCGCAGTGTGGCGGACGGGGGCAGAAGGCGGCGGCAGCGGTGCCCCGCCCGCGTGCTCGGTGGCGTGCGTTTTTCGGGGTTCGGGGGTTCCCAGCCATCTGGGGTTCCAGCTTCGATCGTGAGGTGCGCTGCACACAGTGCGAAACCCAGTATGTGCTGGTGACGAAGATTTCGCGCATCGCGGATGTTGCCTTGCTGGTTATTATTTTGCTCCTGCTGTGGAGCCTAATTGGGGAGGCGCTCACGATCGCCGTACGAAGGCATGTCTGATTATGTCGCCGATCAAAGTTCTGCCAACCTATAGCCACCTTTTGGAACCGAGTCGGGCACTCTCTGAAACAGGGCCAGTGGGCTAAAATGACACACCTTACCTCCACTTGATCCGCCTCGGCCCAGCCGGGTAAGCCGAAAGCCTCTACCAACATACTATTATGAAAGTACTGCGACATATTGCCGGTATTCTTTTCGCCACGCTCGGCCTCATATTCGTGCTGAGTGCCGGCGGCCAACTCGTGAGCCCTGACTCGGAAATCCCGCTGTGGTTGACCGGTATTCTGTTCGTGGTTTTGGGGCTTCTTCCGCTTGGTGGCGCTTTTCTATTGCTCCGGCCGACATTGACCGCGCCCAGTAAGCCGTGTCCGCAATGTGGTGGAAATGAGCACAAAGCGGCAGCCTCGTTAAAACGATCGCACAACCGATGGCTTTTTCATTTGGGTGGCTGGCTATTGTCATTGCTGTGGGGCGCAAGTCGTGGAACCCAGGTGCGCTGTGCTCAGTGCGACACCCTGTATGTGACCGATACGCGGGCCTCCCGCATAGGGGGCGTATTGCTGTGGATTTTCCTCCTGCTTGTGTTGGGTGGTCTGATTGAGATACTTTCCGAGGCGCGGCGCTGACGGCATCTCCGATCATGCTGCCTGTCTAATCGCTGCTAACCTACTGCCACTATTTCGCCCCAGTGAACTTGCCACCGCCCTCATGAAAACCTCCCTCTACTCCGATTGCTTCTGGCTGCTTTGCCTGCTCCCCGCGCTCGCCTTCGCGATGACCGCGCTGGGCGCGACTGCCCCCGCCCCCGCGCCGCCGGTCGCAAAAAAGATTCCGCACATCACGCAACTTCACGGCACGGAGTTGGTGGATAATTATTTCTGGCTGCGCGAGCGCTCCAACACCGCCGTTCTCGCCCATCTCAAACTCGAGAACGCCCACACGGACGCGGTGATGAAACCGACCGAGAAGCTCCGCAAATCGCTGTACAAGGAAATGGTCGCGCGCATCAAGGAGACCGACAGTTCCGTGCCCGGCCGCAAGGGCGATTTCCTCTACTACTCGCGCACCGAGAAGGGCAAACAGTACTCGATCCTTTGCCGCAAGACCGACGAACCCAAGGCGCGCGAAGAAGTCATTCTCGACGGCAACAAGGAGGCGAAGGGCCTGAAGTTTTTCGCCATCGGCGCTTCCGAGGTCAGTGATGACGGCCACCTGCTCGCCTACGCCGTGGACTCCACGGGCTTCCGCCAATACACGCTGCGGGTCAAGGATCTGCGCACCGGCAAACTGCTCCCCGACCGCATCGAGAAGGTCGGCTCCCTCGAATGGGCCGCGGACAATCGCACGCTTTTCTACACCGTCGAGGACGACGCCAAGCGCCAATACCGCCTCTATCGGCATCGCCTCGGCGAAGCGCACGACGTGCTGCTTTACGAGGAGAAGGACGAGATGTTCGATGTCAGCGTCGGGCGTTCCCGCAGTCGCGCGTTTCTATTCCTCGCCGCGACGAGCAAGACGACGAGCGAGTATCGTTACCTCGCCTCCGACCAACCCGACGGGGCGTGGAAGGTCATCCTCGCGCGCGAACCCGAGCACGAATACGACGTCGATCATCACGGCGCCCGCTTCTACATTCGGACCAACAAGGGCGGGCGCAACTTCCGCCTCGTCTCCGCGCCGATTGCCAATCCCGCGATCGCGAATTGGCGCGAGGAAATCCCCCATCGCCCCGCCGTCATGCTTTCCGGCACGGATTTCTTCTCCGATTTTTGCGTGTTGCACGAACGCGAGCACGGCCTGCCGCAACTCGCGGTGCTCGACCTGAACACGCGCAAAATCAAACGCCTGGAGTTTCCCGAGCCGGCCTACGATCTCGCCGGGGATCAAAACGCCGAGTGGCTCACCACGCGCTTTCGCTACAGCTACCAATCCTTCATCACGCCGCGCTCGGTTTACGAATACGACATGGAAACCGGGGAAACCCTTTTGCTCAAACGCACCGAGGTTCCCGGCGGTTATCGCCCCGAGGATTTTCAGGTCGAACGCATCCACGCCAAGTCCGCCGACGGCACGCTGATTCCCATTTCGCTCGCGAGTAAACGCGGCGTGCCGCGCGATGGCTCCGCGCCGCTGCTGCTCGATGGCTACGGCGCGTACGGCCTGCCGAACGATGTGAGTTTTTCCGTCGGCGTGTTGAGTCTGCTCGAGCGTGGCGTGGTCTTCGCGATGGCGCACATTCGCGGTGGCGGCGAACTCGGCAAGCCGTGGCACGACCAGGGCCGCATGGAGAAAAAGCAGAACACCTTCTCCGACTTCATCGCCGCCGCGGATTTTCTCGTCGCGGAGAAATACACCGCGCGCCAGCGCCTCGTGATTCAGGGCGGCAGCGCGGGCGGACTTCTGATGGGTGCGGTGCTCAACCAACGGCCCGATCTGTGTCAGGCCGCGATTCTCGAGGTGCCCTTCGTCGATGTGATCAACACGATGCTCGACGAGACGCTGCCACTGACCGTCACCGAGTTCGAGGAATGGGGAAACCCGAAGGAGAAGGCGGCGTTCGAGCGCATCAAAGCCTACTGCCCCTACACGAACCTCGCCGCGCGCGACTACCCCGCGATCCTAGTGAAGACCTCCTTCCACGACAGCCAGGTGATGTATTGGGAACCCGCCAAATACGTCGCCAAACTCCGCACGCTCAAGACCGACAAACATCCGCTGCTGCTGAAGGTGAACCTCGATGCGGGCCACGGCGGCGCGTCTGGCCGCTACGATTTCCTCCATGAAACCGCGTTTAGCTTCGCGTTCATTTTGCAGCAGGTGGGGATGACGAAGTGAGCGGGTAAAAAGTCCCGAGGGAACGCGTCTTCCAGCCCAGCGCTTCGCGCATCCCGTTTTCTTGCGACTCGGATTCTTTTCTCATTAGCACCCGGCTTCAGCCGGGTGCCCCAGACCGGGGAATCGTATCAACCGCTTCAGCGGTTTCCCGCGAAGGATAAACCGCTGAAGCGGTTCCGGTTTCGGTGCCGTCAAGACACCCGGCCGGGTGCTAATGAGATTTCCAACCCGTTCGTAAAAATTGAGGCACCCAGTCACCACCAGCCGCCCCAAATACTGAGTGCGACGTGGCGCCGATTTCCCTACGCTCACGCCCC
>JAYVOY010000268.1:0-6278 GCA_043757645.1 Verrucomicrobiota bacterium | reverse complement strand
GAGCAGGATTCCGAAGCGGTGGATGATTTGGGTGAGCGTGGGCATGGCGTGAAGGGATTTGGTTGGGTGCGATTTCGTCGCGAAATTGCACGAGCGGGCGCGCGGCCTCAAGGGAGTTTCGCCCGCGAGTTTCGCCCGCGCTGGTTCCGGCGGGCTTGGGCGTGGAAATCCATTATTGCCGGATGGTAGCAATTGCTTACCGGCGCCGCGGACGATTTCCCGCGCCGGGGGATGCACGAACAGAGCCCAAGCCGTTCCATCAATGAACACACACTTTTTTCGATTCGTCGCCGCGAATGCGGGTGGTCACTCTGCGCCCATGAAAGACAACGCGACTGTTAATTCCTCCCGAACCGTGCCCGCCTGGCTGAGGTGGGCCTACACCGCCTTCATGGCAATTCTGGTGCCGATCTACTGGGCAAACTATGGCCCGACGAACTTCCTCTACTTCTGCGATGCGGCGCTTTTCCTGACCCTCTTCGCCGTGTGGCGGAACAGTCCGCTCGCGGCGTCGATGGCCGCGGTGGGCATTCTCATTCCGCAAATCATCTGGTGCCTGGACTTCACCGGACAGTTCGTCGGTTTGCCGCTCACGGGCATGACCCAATATATGTTTGATCCGGCGCGACCGTTGTATCTCCGGGGGCTTTCGCTCTTTCATGGCTGGCTGCCCTTCCTGCTGGTCTTCCTCGTGTGGCGGCTCGGCTATGATCGCCGCGCCTTGCGCGTGTGGACAGGACTGGCTTGGACTCTCTGCCTCGTCTGTTTTTTCCTGCTGCCGGCACCCTCGGTCGAGGGGGCGAAAGCGGCCGCGCCGGTGAACATCAACTACGTCTTTGGCATGAGTGACGCCGCGCCGCAGACGTGGATGCCCGCCGGAGCCTATTTGATGATCTACATGCTCGGGCTCGCCGCGGTGTTCTATCTGCCGACGCATTTCCTGTTGAAAAAGTTTTGCCGAACCGCGGGATTGCAAACGCCCGTTTCGGATTCGGCGTCTTGACGTTTTCCGGCTCGTTGCAGCAATCCACCCACCGTTACCTCGCTTGCCGGAAGTTCCATCACTGACCGCGGAATGAGCCGGCGCGCGCGCCCGCGGTGCTTCCGCTGTCGCCGTCGGCGAGGGCGGTGCGGAACTCGCCGCACAAAGGGCGGTCGCCAGAAGAATCGCCAACCAGCGCGGTGTGAATTTCACCCGAATTCCGAAATGAAAATGGGGAGCGCACGCGGCCCGCGTGCTGGTTTGGGCGGCCCGCCCAAACCATCGTGTCCCAGTTCTAACTTTCTTCTCCGCGCAGAAAAGTTAGTGGAACGAGGTTTTCGGCGAGCCGCCGAAAACTACACGCCAGCGGCGTGCGCTCCCCGCGCCGCTGCGCGGCGCGCACTCGCTGCTTCGGAGTTCGGGTTGAACCCAGGCTCGCGAAAAAAGAAAAACCGCGACTTCGGAAAAAGTCGCGGTCGCTGACCGAGGGAGAACGAGGCTGCCCGCCGCGGCTTCCGCCACCGGACGGGCCGGGCCGTGAGCCGATCAAGGTCCCAGCGTCGCGGGCGGCAGCGCGAATTTCGCGGGCGTCGTAAACTTGCCGGGCGGCAGGGAAAACGGGGGGATGGAAGGATTCAAGCCGGGGACCACCTGGGCGCCCCGTGGCACTGCAGCGAGGTCGCGCGTTTTTGCGCCCACGCCGGGAGCCGCCTCCATGCAGAAGCAATCCGTTCCCAACAGGAGTTCCTTGTTATACATCGCATCGGTGGAACCGGGCACCACGCTCGCGATGTTGGGGAAGACCCGGTAGATGTTCACGCCACCATTGGGCGCGGAAGCCCCGACGCGCAAATTCTTGTTTCCATTTTCATCCGCGCGGGTTTCGGAGGGCGAATAGGAGAAGGTGGCGTCCGGTTTCAGGGAGGCGTAGAAACCCGGTTGGGGCGAGTCGAAGTAGCGGTTGTAGGGCGGGACATCCTTGGCCAAATCCACCAGCATGATGCTGTTGGCGCTGACCGGGCTGGCGGGTGTGGTGTTTTTCAAAACGATCGTGTGGGGCAGCAAAGACTTGTCCCAGCGCAGCGCTCCGGACTGGTCCGTGAGGGCGACGGCGCGCCAGAGACGAAACGCCTCGCCGTCCATGCGGAGGGTGAAGTAGCCCTTGTTCACGCGCCACGCGAGCACCTCGTTCGCGCCGTCCATGGTGAACTCGATCGCGGAACCATTCGGGAGCGTCACGGTTTCCGACGCCTTGGCGGCGTTCAGTTCCACCGTGCGATCGCCGACGCGGAGATTCAGTCCGCCCGCAAAAGATCCCGCGATCAGGACATCGGTCGTCGGGATCAAGCGGGCGAGTCGCGGCTGACCGGCGGCATCGGTCGAGGCCGGCAGCGGCCCGCCGGCCAGCGGCGGCCGCGGCGCTTCGGAGATGCTCCGTTCCAAGGTGCGCGCTTGAATGGTCGTCGCGGCCAACGGCGCCTGATGCCAGAGCATGATGGTCTGGCCTTCGGAGCTTTGGGCCTTCACCGTGCCGGACCCGGACACGTAGTAGGATTGGTCCCGGAAAAGGTCGAACCGCGCGGACGAGTCGGCTCCCATTTCCGCCATGCTGGCGTCGGGGAGGCGCATGACGACCGACTCGGTGTTGTTCGCCGGGGTCAACAAATCCACGCAGGTCTTCGCGGGATTGAAGCGAACTGCCGCGCTGTTGTTCGGCGCAATCCGGGCGACCCAGCCCGGCAGTCCGGTTGCTTCCACGAGGACTTCACGCGTCCGGGACGAGACATTGACGGCCCGGGCGTCGCCGTAGGAAAACATCACCTCGCCCGCGGTGGCGGAAGTCTGCGCGCCGAGCAACGACTCGAGCGCGCCGAATTCGCGGCCATCAACGGTGATCCGCGCCTGGCCGGAAGCGTCCACATCGAGCAGCACGCGGGCGCGCGCGGACACGGCCGGCACCCCGGTGAGGGGCACGTCGGGGTTCAACGGGTTTACGAGCGGGACGCTGGGAACGCCGCCGGGCGCCGGTTCGGCTTTCGGAGCGTCGGGCGATTTTGCGGCGTCCAGAAGATTCGCCGCAGGCTCGGTCAGCCGCGGCGCCGGCGCGGGCACCAAGTCAGCCTTCGGCCGCAGATCGATCAACGGCACCGACTCGGTGGAAAGCTTGGGCGGGAGCGTCGGCAGTGTCGCACGCGGGATTTCCGGCGACGGCACGGCGACGGACGGGACAAATTCCGTGGGGGGGCGCGCGATCCCGGGCAGGGGATTCGCCGGCGGCGCGCCGGCGGGCTTCAATTCGATCAACGGCTTCAGTTCGACCTTGGGCGCGTCAACTTTGTTGCCGTCATCAGCGCGCAGGCCGTTCGCACCGAACGAGCACGCCAACACACCGGACATCACCAAACGCAACATGATAGGAGGCTGCATAAGTAAACGGGATTTTAACATGTCTGACGGACCTTCCAAATCCTCGCGAATTATCTACCGCGAAAACGGATTTTTACCAACACAATTTCGGCGCCGCGACAACGGGCAACAAACCCGCTGGCGGATTTTCACTTAACGGCAACCCGGCGGCAGGCCGCGGATTGCACACGCCGCGCGCGGCCAGCTTTCGCAACTGGGACAACCTCTCCGCCTGCGCCAGCTTACCACACTTTGCCGCCGCGTCGTAAAACTTCGCCAAGTCGCCGCCGCACGCCTGCAACAACTCCTGAAACGCCGGCACTAAATCGTGATAGGTCGCCACCGTGTTCAACTGCGCGTGGTTCAACGGCCGCGCGAACCAGCGATCGTAGCCGCCGTAGCCGCTCCACGAAATTTTCAACGCCTCATAATCGCGCCGCAGTTGCGCGATGATCTCCGTCTTGCCCCTCCGCAACTCCGCCGCGCGGGCGGCGGCAAGCGCCACCGCGCCCCGCGCGGACGCCGACTCCGCGCCCGTCTCGCCGTAGAGTTTTCGCAGTTCCGCCCGCGCGCCCTGCACCAGCCGGACAAACTGATCCTGCCGCGCGAGCGCCACGCGATATTGCTCCCAATCGGCACTCCGCCCCGCGACCTGAAGCCACCGCCGCACGCCCTCCTCGCCGACCGCCGTGGCAAAGGCCTCGTTGAAATCCGTGTCGCCGCTCACGAAGAGCCGCTGATGCCCGAGTTCGTGAAACAACAATTGCGCCAAGTCGAGTTCCTCGTGATTCACAAACGTGTTCAACACCGGATCCTTGAACCACCCCAGCGTCGAGTAGGCGCGCACCCCCTCCACGTAAACATCCTGCCCCGGGAGCGTCGCCGCGTAGGCGCGCGCGTCGGCCTCGGCAAAAAATCCGCGGTATTTCACCCGTCCCACAATCGGATACCACCACGTCCGCGGTCGCAGCGAAAACTCCGGCGTCGCCTGCACGTTCCACACCACGAACGGCCGCCCCACGTCCACGTAACGCTCGTAATGTCCGTCCACCGGCAGCTTCAATTCGCGCTCCGCAAATTCCCGCAACCGCAACACCAGCCGCAGTTGCCGCCGCAATTCCTCCGGCGTTTTTTCGTCCGCGAGCAATTTTCCAACCGGCTCGCGCCCCGCCAAAATCTGCCACTGCCCCCGCGCCGCCTGACTGTAATACGCCGCCGTCTGACAACCGCTCCCCAACCCCAACGCGATCAAAGACAACCCCAGCGGCCACGCCGCCCGCAGCCACCGCTGCCAAAAAAAATCTCCGTCAATCATGCCGCCCCTCGCGTCTTGCCGCCGTCTCCCGGTCCCGCTTTCCCACCCTCCCGTTGGCTGGCCTTCTCGCCCTTCCCCCGCCGCCCCCAATTCATCGCCGCCACGAGCCGCTCGATTTGTTCCGGCGTGTGTTCGCTCGAAACCGCGCAGCGAAAATAGCCCGCGTCCGGCCCGCCCGGATACCGGATGAACGGCGGAAAAATTCCGTTCGCCAACAGCCGCCGCTTCAGCGTCGCCGCCTCGTCCGCGGACCGCGGCAACACCGCCGCCACCGGCCCCGGCGTCGCCTCGACCGCCCAACCCGCATCGCGCAAACCGCGCTTCAACAACGCGCTGTTCGCCGCCAACCGCGCGCGCAACTCCGGCTCCTCGCCCAGCCGCCGCAACGCCGCCAGCGCCGCCGCGGCCAGCGGCAACGGCGGCGGCGTGCTCCCCACAAACGCCGCGCTGCCCCGCACGATTTCGCGCAACAATCCCCGCGGCCCCAACACCGCGCCGCCACTCGCGCCGAACGCCTTGCTCAACGTGATCAGTTGAATCACATCGCGCCGCCCCACACCCGTCAGCTCCGGCGTCCCGCGCCCGCGCGCGCCCAGCACGCCCGCGCCGTGCGCGTCATCCACCACGAGCCACGCGCCCGCCGGCAGCGCGCGCCGATACTCCGCCAGCGGCGCGACCGACCCGTCGTGCGCGAACATCCCGTCCGTCAGCAGCACCACCCGCGCATCCGGCCCCACGCGCGCGAGTTTCAGCGCCGCGTCCTCCGCGCTGCGATGCGCGAAACTCCGCGGCTCCGCGCCAAACAACGGCGCGACCTCCGCAATGCACCCATGCGCGCGCTCGTCCACGAGCACCTCGGTAAATCCCCCCAAACAGGCCTGCGCCACCGCCATTCCCGTCGCGTACCCAGTGCTCACCAACAGCGCGCCCTCCGCGCCAAAAAATTTCGCGAGCGCCGCCTC
This sequence comes from Verrucomicrobiota bacterium, assembly GCA_043757645.1. Classification (GTDB taxonomy): domain Bacteria; phylum Verrucomicrobiota; class Verrucomicrobiia; order Limisphaerales; family BJHT01; genus BJHT01. The sequence goes on along the minus strand of JAYVOY010000268.1, from coordinate 613 downwards.
CAACTCCTCATACAGCGGATGATTCCCCGTCGTGCGCCGCGACGCCGCCACGCCCAAACCAAACTTCCGCGCCGCCCCGCACGCCGCCTCCACCACCGCCGGATCCGACGACAACCGGAAATAATCGCACCCGCTGAAACACACCCACTCGCGTCCGCGCCACCGCACCGACGTGCGCCCAACCGTCTCCAACCGCGGAGGTAATTCGTACATCTGTTTTGAAAATCGCTTCGTGAAAAAAATCCCGCCGCCGCCCCGCGGGCCGATCCCAACCGCGCAAATCATGAAGCCCGCCCCCGTGAGCGCAAGCGGAACGGTGGCCCCACCTTGTAGGAGTCGAGGTCACGAGACTCTAACCTCCTCCGCCGCGACCACCGCCCGCCCGTTTACACCGGCCAAAAAATCGAAGAGCAAACGAATGTGGGCAAGCGAATGAACGAAGACGGAGCGAATCCATTTCTTCTCAATCCCCTGCCCCAAATTCCTTTGCCAATTTCCCCGCCGCCTTCCGAGCTAAACCGAAACCATGCCGTCGTAGCGCCGCCGTCCCGGCGGCTCACCCCGTCCGAACGGGGCTGCTGCGAGCTTTGGTCGTTGCGCAAACGTGTCACGG
>JAYVOY010000267.1:0-6278 GCA_043757645.1 Verrucomicrobiota bacterium | reverse complement strand
GGCCGCCGGTGGTGATGAGCATGATTTCGTCGTCGTCGCGCACGGTGAGGGCGCCGATGACCACGCCGGTTTTGTCGCCGGTTTTCATGGTGATGATGCCCTTGCCGCCGCGGGTTTGGACGCGGTATTCGCCGAAGTCGGTGCGTTTGCCAATGCCGCCGGCACCGGCGACGAGCAGGGTCGCGTCGGTCTCGACGATGGTGGCGGCGACGAGTTCGTCGTCTTTGTCGAGGCTGATGCCGCGGACGCCGGTGGCCGCGCGGCCCATCGAGCGGACATCGGATTCGCTGAAGCGGATGCTCATGCCGTCGCGCGTGATGAGGACGATGTCGTCGCCGGGGTCGGTGATTTGGTCGTTCTCGACGCGGGTGCCGCGGGTGAGTTTGACGGCGATGAGGGCGTCGGTGGGTTCGATGCCGATGGCGATGAGGCCGCCTTTGTGGACGTTGCGAAAGTCACTGAGGGAGGTCTTTTTCACCGTGCCCTGCTGGGTGGCGAAGAAGAGTTCGCCGGGTTGTTCCCACGTGATGTTTTCTTTCTGCGCGTTGATTTGGGATTGGATGCGGATGAGGGCGGCGACTTTTTCGTCGGCCTTGAATTCGAGAATGTTCGCGATGCCGCGGCCCTTGGAGGCGCGGCCCATGTCGGGGATTTCATGCACGCGCTCGACGTAGGCGCGACCGGTGTTCGTGAAGAACATCAGGTAATCGTGCGTGCTGGCGGTGAAGAGGTGCTCGACGAAATCGTTTTCCTCGGGGCTGTCGCCCTCGCGCGTGGTCATGCCGATGACGCCCTTGCCGCCGCGGCGTTGGGAGCGGTAGCTGGAGATGTTGGTGCGCTTGATGAGGCCGCCGTGGGTGAGGGTGATGATGACGCCCTCGTTGGCGATGAGGTCCTCGAGGGCGATCTCACCCGCGTCGGGAACGATCTGGGTTTTGCGTGGCGTGGCGTGCTTTTGTTTGATGGCGAGGAGTTCGGTTTTGATGATCGCCATCACGCGGGATTCCTTGGCGAGAATGTCGAGCAGGTCTTTGATGACCTCGATGAGGGCCTTGTATTCGGCCTCAACTTTGTCGATTTCCAAACCGGTGAGTTGATAGAGGCGCAGGTCGAGGATGGCGTCCACCTGGCGTTCCGTGAGGGCGTAGCGGCCGCTGACGAGGCGCTCTTCGTGACGGATGAGAATGGCCCAGCGCTCGACTTGGGCGCGGGTCCATTCGAAGGCGAGGAGTTTCACCCTGGCTTCATCCTTATTTTTAGAGGAGCGGATAATCTGGATGAACTCGTCGAGATTGGAGAGGGCGATGAGGTAGCCCTCGAGAAGCTCGGCGCGCTCTTCGGCCTTGCGGAGTTCGAAGCGCGTGCGGCGGAGAATGACCTCGCGGCGGTGCTCGATATAGCACTGGATCATCTCCTTGAGGTTCAGTGTTTTTGGCCGGCCGTGGTCGATGGCGAGGGCGTTGACGCTGAAGCTGACTTCGAGCTGCGTGTGCTGGTAGAGCTTGTTGATGACGACCTTCGGGAGGCCGTCGCGCTTGAGTTCCATCACGAGCCGTGTGTGCTCGTCGGACTCGTTGCGCATCGCGGAGATTTCGGTGATGACCTTTTCGTTAACCAGTTCGGCGATTTGTTCCTCGAGGCCGGCGCGGTTGACGTTGTAGGGGATTTCCGTGATGACGAGTTGCTCGCGGTTGCCCTTGAGTTCCTCGATCTCGACGCAGCCGCGCAATTTCACACTGCCGCGGCCGGTGGTGAAATAATTCCGAATGCCCTCGACGCCGCAGATCACGCCGCCGGTGGGGAAGTCGGGGCCTTTGATGTGGAGCATCAACTCGGGGATGGTGATGTCGGGATTGTCAATCTGCGCGCAGATGCCATCGACGACTTCGCCGAGGTTGTGCGGGGCCATGTTGGTGGCCATGCCGACGGCGATGCCGGTGCCGCCGTTGACGAGGAGATTGGGAAACGCGGCGGGGAAAACCTTCGGCTCGGTCATCCGCTCGTCGTAGTTCGGGACAAAGTCCACGGTGTCTTTGTCCATGTCCTGCATCAACGCGGCGCCGAGGTGCGTGAGGCGGGCCTCGGTGTAACGCATCGCGGCGGGCGGGTCGTTTTCGATGGAGCCGAAGTTGCCCTTGCCATCGACGAGTTTCTCGCGCATCGCCCACGGTTGGGCCATGTGGACGAGCGTGGGATAGATCACGGCCTCGCCGTGCGGGTGGTAATTGCCGGAGGTGTCGCCGCAGATTTTCGCGCACTTGTAGGGCTTGCGTCCGGGGAAGAGCGAGAGCTCGTGCATCGCGTAGAGGATGCGGCGTTGCGAGGGCTTGAGGCCGTCGCGCACGTCGGGCAATGCGCGCGAGATGATGACGGACATCGAGTAGTCGAGGAACGAGTTCTTAATCTCGTCGGCGACGTTGATTTTCGCGATTTTCTCGCCGGCACTGTACGCGCCACCGGTGGGATGGGACGCTGAGGATTCGGTTTCGTCGGGCATTTATTGATTCCTATCTGGAGATGGTCACGTCATCCGGGTGTTCTGGAATCAGGGCGATTCCAAGTTGTTCGCACGCCGCGCGCATCCGAAAATCCGTGGTCGTCAGAACGCCGCAGTGATGAATGTCACAGGTGGCGACGTGCAAAGCGTCGAGGGTGCGCAGGGGGATTCGCGGATGGCACGCGAGCTGGATGGCGATGGCGCGTTCCAGCACCGGGAGATGCAACGGCCACAGACGAATGAGGTCATCTTCCACCATCGTGAGAAACTTCCCGGTGGCGATGTTCCGTTCGCGGGAGGTCAAGTGCCCTGCTCGCTCTTTGGCGAGCAGGGCGGCGCGGAATTCCACCAAGGCCAACTCCGAGGTGTCGAAGGCGTGGCCCGCCAGCGTGCGTTCAAACCATTCGCTTTCGGGTTCCCGCACGAACAGCTTCACGAGGATGGCGGTGTCCAGATACATAATCACCAACCCCGTGAATCGCGGTCTTCGCGAACGAGTTGATCCGCAGACGGTCCCCCATGAATGGGTTGTTTGAGGAGGTAGTCTCCCATGCCGGTGAACACCTTGCGCCCATGCATCGGAGTGACGGGCGACAGCACGGCCTTCGGAACGCCGTCGCTCGTGATGGTCACTTGCCGGCCACCCGCCACGAGTTCGAGAAGGGCGGACAACTTGGCTTTGGCCGCGCGCACCGGGATGGTGATTCCGATGCCCGGCAGCGTGGCAGTCTCGCGCAAAACCGACGGCTCCTGCGGCGTGGAGGTGTATGTAACTTCTGATGTTTTTCTTTTCATGGCGGCAATGTAGTCACCTGTGACCACATTCGTCAACGCTTTTCTCAAACATCCAGATTCCGCACGTTCAGCGCGTTGTCCTCGATGAACTGCCGGCGCGGCTCGACCTCGTCGCCCATCAGGCGCACAAACATATCCTCGGCCTCGACGGCGTCGGTGAGATCGATGCGCAAGAGCTTTCGTTTGGCGGGGTCCATCGTGGTTTCAAAAAGTTCCTTCGCGTCCATTTCACCCAACCCCTTGAAACGTGTGAGCTGAATGCCCTTTTTGCCGACGGCCTTCACGCCCGCGAGAATCTCGGGAATCGAGAATAGCGGCGTCACCACAGCGCGCTCGCCTTCGCCCTCGGCCAGTTCGAAAAGCGGTTGGTCCTGCGCCGCGTAATGATCCACCGCGAGTCCCTTCTTACTCAATTTGCCGAGCAGGTCCGCGATGACTTTGCTCTCAAGATGCAGGTCGGCCTCGACCGCGCGGCGTGTTTGGTTGCGGCCTTTTTCGCCCTTTTCCTTCGGCAGGTCGCCGTAGATGTCCGCATTGGCAGCCTTGAAAGTGTCCACCTCCTCCAGCCTGCGAAAATAATGAACCGTCTCGTCATTGCCGTCGCGCACCTTGATGAGAAACACCGGGAAGCCGCCGTCCGGCCCGCGCCGCTCGACGTAATCGCCGAAGTCGCCGCCCTGCCGCCGGATGAACGTCGCGTATTTGTCGAGCGATTCGAGCAGCGTGAGAATTTCCTCCAACTCCTTCGGCGTGAACTCGCGCCCATCGGCGAGATTCTTCAACCGCACTTCCTCGGTGCCGTTTTGCAGCAGGATGCGATTGAGCTGCGTGTCGTCGTCGATGTAATCCGTGCGCTTCTTGCGCATCATCGAGTAGAGCGGCGGTTGCGCGATATACACGTAGCCGTCCTTCACGAGGCGCGGCATTTGCCGGTAAAAAAACGTGAGCAACAACGTGCGGATGTGCGAGCCGTCCACATCCGCGTCGGTCATGATGATGATTTTGTGATAGCGCAATTTCGTGAGATCGAACGCGCCCTCGCCCTCGCCGTCGCCAATGCCCGTGCCGATGGCGGTGATCATCGTGCGGATTTCGGTGTTCTGGAGAACCTTGTCCAGGCGCGCCTTCTCCACGTTGATGAGCTTGCCGCGAATCGGAAGAATCGCCTGGAATTTCCGGTCGCGCCCCTGCTTCGCGGACCCGCCGGCCGAGTCACCCTCGACGATGTACAACTCCGTGTTCGCCGGATCACGGTCCGAGCAATCCGCCAATTTCCCCGGCAACCCGCCGCCCGTCAGCGCGCTCTTGCGCACGGCCTCGCGGGCCTTGCGCGCGGCCTCGCGGGCGCGCGCGGCGTTGAGGCTTTTCTCGAGGATGCGCTTGGCGACCGGCGGATTGCTGTCGAAGTAGTGCATCAGCCCCTCGTAGCAAACCGAGCCGACGATGCTCTCCACCTCGGGCGACAACAATTTCACCTTCGTCTGCGACTCGAATTTCGGGTCGCTGTGCTTCACCGAAATCACCGCCGTCAGCCCCTCGCGCACGTCGTCGCCGGTGATCTGCGGGTCCTTCTCCTTCAGGATTTCGTTCGACTTCGCATACTGGTTGATCGCGCGCGTCACCGCGCTGCGGAAGCCCGACAAATGCGTGCCGCCGTCAGGATTGTGAACCGTGTTCGTGTAGCAAAGAACCTGGTCGTTGTAGCTGTCGTTGTATTGCAAAACGATTTCGCAATGCACCTCGATGTCCTTGTCCTCGTTCTTGAGGCTCGTGATTTTCGTGAACGAAATCGGCTTCGGATGAATCGGCGTCTTGTTCTTGTTGAGCTGCCGGACGAACTCCTCGACCCCGTCCTTGTAGTAAAATTTCTCGGGCTTGGTTTCCGGATGGCGCTCGTCGAGAAAATTGATTTCCAATCCCGAATTCAGAAACGCCAGCTCCCGCAAACGCTGCGTGATGCGGTCCGACTTAAACTCGATGGTCTCGCGGAAAATCTCCTTGTCCGGCAGAAACGTGATCAACGTCCCCGTCCCCTTGGCTTTGCCGATCACCTCGAGCTTCTTCATCGTCTTGCCCCGCTCGAACTCCATGTGATGCACCTTGCCCTCGCGCGAGACCTCGACCTCGAACCATTCGCTGACCGCGTTGACGCACTTGGCACCGACGCCGTGCGTGCCGCCGGAAAATTTGTATCCGCCCTGCCCATACTTGCCGCCCGAGTGCAGCGTCGTGAGCACCATCTCGACGCCGGGAATTTTGTACTGCGGATGGATGTCCACCGGAATGCCGCGGCCATCGTCGCGGATCGAGATCGAGCCATCGACGTGAATGATCACATCGATGTGCATGCAATACCCCGCGAGATGCTCGTCCACGGAATTGTCGAGCACCTCCGAGACGCAATGATGCAGCGCGCGCTCATCGGTGCCGCCGATGTACATGCCGGGCTTTTTCCGCACCGCCTCGAGACCCTCGAGCTTGCCGAGTTTGTCGGCATTGTAGGTGCTGGAAACGCCGGGAACACCGGACGGAATCGGATCATTTTCGGTGGCCATAGAAATCGTGGAAAACGGGGCCAAACCCCGCCAAGAAACACCGCGCAAACACTAGGAAATTCGCGGGGGGAAAACAACCCCTATTTCCGGCAATTTTCCGCGGAAAACACCATTCGTTGTGGGGGTGTTGGATGAATGGCCAAATTAGTTGTGGAGTGGGAAGGAAGGCAGATGCAACCCCGAGCGACCAACTGCGACCCGCTGAGAAGACGGAGAAACTGCCGGTCTTTCCCCGGCTGCAAGACCCGCGGGGACAACGAAATGGTGTCGCGCGAAGTCAGCGAAGAAAGGCGAAGGAAGAACCGGACCGCGCAATCTCGACTTCGCTCCCTTCGCTCCGCGCGCGCCGGGGCGGCAGAGCGGGTTGGGGGCCTGATTTCAGAGGGCGGCCCGGCGCGCGCGGAGCGACGCGCCCTACCCACGTTGGGCCA
>JAYVOY010000266.1:0-6301 GCA_043757645.1 Verrucomicrobiota bacterium | reverse complement strand
GTGCTGGTGCCGCCGTGGAGGAGGGCGTTGGTGACGCCGAGTTCGCGGAGGATTTCCGCGGCGCGTTCGAGGGCAAAGCCTTTGCCGATGGCGCCGAGGTCGAGCTGCACGCCGGGGCGCAGGAAACGGACGGTGAAATTTTCGGGATCGAGGTGGACGTGTTTCATGCCGACGCAGTGGCGCGCGGCGGCGAGCTGGGTTGCGGTGGGGACGCGTCCGCCCGCGCCGGTGAGGCCCCAGGCGCGCAGGAGCGGGGCGATGGTGATGTCGAAGGCGCCGGCGGTGGCGCGGTGGAGTTGCGCGGCGCGCGCGAGGAGGTGGAAGACGGCGGGTTCGACGGTGACGGGTTCGTGAAAGGCGCGGGTGTTGAGGCGGCTGATCTGGCTGCCGGGATGGTAGAAGCTGAGTTCGATGCCGAGGCGCTCGATTTCAGTAAAAGCCTCCTCGGCGGCGGCGCGCAGCGCGACGGGGCGCGGGCCGTGCAGGACGATCTCGAAGCGCGTGGCCATCGCGTGGCGCGCGAGGGCAACGGCGGGGGGCGGGGTTTTGGGGCGGGGTTTCAAATTAGGGTTTTGGCAGGCGAATGGGGGCAAGCGAATTTGGCAAAGGAATTGGGAGCAGGGGAATGGAGAACAAATAGAGTTTCCGCGATTTTAGTTGAGTGGGGATTTTTCGATGTTGGCGATGGGACTCGGAATTGGGACGCCGCGAACTGGGTGACGCCCGCCCTCACCCCGGCCCTCTCCCCGGGGGGTGAGGGCGGGCACGCATTCAAACCAATGCCGCGGAGTGGCCAGATGATTCCAATCAACGCATGACGAATTCTTTGTTGGCAACGGATCGCGCACCGAAATGGAGCGGTAAATGGGTGGGCGTTTTGCGCGGGGGGAAAAGTTAGAGTCTCGTTACCTCGTCTCCTACAAAAAGAAACGGGTTTCGCGGTCGCCCGCGAAACCCGTTTGGTGAGTGGCGTTGCGCTTACGACGCCTCGAGGGTGCCGTAGGTGATGGGCTTGACCTCGCGGCCGTCGCCGGTGGTGATGCGGCGGGACTTCTCGTCGAAGAGGCACATGATGTTCAGGCGCTCGGACATTTCGGCGAGCGAGATGACGGTTTGCACGCGGATGGCGAGGTCGATGCCGCAGTTGGGCTGCTTGTTCGAGCGAATGGAGTCGAACCAGTTTTTGTGGTGCGCCGGGACGCTTTCCGCCGGGAACGCCTCGCTGGTGTAGGGATCGATTTCTTCGACGAACGGGCGCTGCGGTTTGAGTTCCACTTTGTTGCCGGCCATCGTGAGCGTGGCCTTGTGGCCGCGGATCATTTCCTGGGTGCCTTCCTCGCTGACAGTGCTCGAACTCATGTGCATGACCAGACCGCTCGGGAATTCCGCGATGATCTGCACGATTTCCGGCACGTCGCGCTCGTAGGTGTTGGGCGTGAGTTTGTCGGTGTGCAGCTTCTTGTTGCCGATCGAGGAGACGCGCGACGGGAACTCGGGGTTGCCCGTGGCGAGCATGTAGGGATGCAATTTGTGCGGGAACAAATCGCCCAGGAGGCCCGCGCAATACGGATAATATTTGCGCCAGCGGAAGTAGTGGTCGGGATCGAACGGCTTCTTGTTTTTAATCTGGTCGCCAACCCACGCGGTCCAGTTGAGGTCTTCGGGCGTACACCATTTTTGAATCGCGTAGTTCCATTCGCCCTTGGGACTGTTGCGCATGTAGGAGCCTTGCGACATGACGACGGGGCCGATTTTTCCAGCGCGAATCAGCTCGGCGGCCTTGTGCCATTTCATGTCGGAGCAACCCTGCGAACCGACTTGGAGAATTTTCCCGGTGCTCTTGACGGTGTCGTAAATCTCGAACGCCTCGCCCAGGTAACGGGTCATCGGCTTCTCGACATAAACGTGCTTGCCGGACTGCATCGCGCCGACGGAGACGCGCGTGTGCCAATGATCGACGGTCGCGCAATAGATCGCGTCAATGTCCTTGCGCTCGAGCAGCGTGCGGTAGTCGTCGTAGGCCTTGGGCGCGTCGAAGCCGCCGTCGGCGATGATTTTGCTGGCGGTTTCGATGCGGTATTTGGAAACGTCGCAGACGGCCACGGGGACGACGTTGTTCTCCTTGCCGTATTTCACCACGTTGCGGACGTGGGCGTTGGTGCCCTGCCCGCCGACGCCGATGTGGCCGATGTTGAGGCGGCTGTTGGCGCCGGTGACGTTGGCGGAGGGGGCTTGGTTTTGCCCGTAAATGGGCGTCTTGAAGAGGTTCACCGTGGCGACGGCGGCCGCGGCGGTGGTGGCCTTCTTGAGGAAGCTGCGGCGCGAATCGGTCGCGGCAGGTTGGGCTGAAGAGTCTGTGTTCATAAGTTGAATTGTGCCGGTGTTGACTGGGACGCCGAAACGTAGCGACGCGGCGTGAGGGGTCAATTGCGAACATGGTGCGCGGGCGGGAAATTTTTCGGAAAAGGGGGCGTGGGCGAATGACGAAGCTCGAATGACGCAAGCGACGCGGGGGCGCGGGGCGCGGGAGTCTTGGTTCGGAGTCCCGCCTTTAGGCGGCGAGGCGTTCGTCGCGGCGAAGGGGTTGGGGAAATTCTTGAGCGCGCAGCGAATGCGGACGCCCCGCCGCCTAAAGGCGGGACTCCAAACCGGGGTGGCCGCCGCTCGTCCGTGGTTCCCGCTTGCGTTTGGTGGGGGTGGCTCGTTCAATCGCGCGTCTTTAAACCTGTCAGGCCGGCGCGTCCGGCGGCTCTAACTTACCTGTTTCGCGATGGAAGGATTAATCATGGTTGCGCTGGTGCTGGCGTCGGTCACCAGCCTGACCTTCATCATTGAACGCGGCCTCGCGTTGCGCTGGAAAAAGGTCGTTCCCCCCGCGGTTGAACTGGCGGCGGAAAATTGTTTCGCGCCCGCGGACGCCCCGTCGCTGCGCCGCGTGTGCGGGGAAAATCCCTCGGCGCTGAGCACGCTGCTCAAGACCGCGGTCGATCATCTCGACGCGCCGCTGGAGGAAACCAAGGACGCCCTCGAAACCCGCGCGCGCCACGAAATCACGCGGCTGGAGCGCGGTTTGGTCGTGCTCGAAATCGCCACGGGCATCGCGCCGTTGATGGGCTTGGTCGGGACGATTTACGGGTTGATCAAATTGTTCAACGCGCTCGGCGAAAAGGGCGTGACGGACAACGCCGCCTTCGCCGCCGGCATCGCGCTGGCCTTGAACGCGACGCTGCTCGGACTGCTGGTCGCGATTCCGTCGCTGATCGCGTGGAGTTATTACAGCCGCAAAGTCGAGACGCTCACGGTCGAGATGGAGACGATTTGCGATGAACTCCTGCGCCGCCTGAACCGGAAGAAACAAAAATCCTGAGATGCGTTTCTCCGAGCGCAAACGCCGGCAGCCGCCCGCCGTCATCATCGTTTCCCTGATCGATGTGTTGATGGTCGTGCTGATCTTTTTGATGGTGACAACCACGTTCCGCACGCAGCCGTCCGTGCGCCTCACGCTGCCGGAGTCCAAGCAAAACAAGGAGGGCGCGGGCGATCAGGGCGTGATCGTGGTGACGATCGCGAAGGTCGAGCCGCACTTGTATCTGGAAACGATGGCGGTGACCTACGACCGCTTGCAGGCGGAACTAAAAGCGCGCGCGGCAAAAAACCCCGCCGTCGTGCTCGCGATTCGCGCCGATCAAGACGCGCCGTTCGGCCAGATCGTGAAGGTGATGGACGCCGCGAAAACCGCGGGCATCAAGAGCGTGAGCGCGTTCACGCAGAAGGCGGGCGGGAAGTAGCGCGGCCGCGCTCCGCCACGCATCCTCACCCGCGATACACGCACCGCGCGGTGCAGGTTTCGGCGACGACGATTTCGGTGAGCAGCGGCAGCGCGGGTTTCAGGCGATCCCAAATCCACACGGCCAAAATTTCGCTGGTGGGGTTCTCCAAGCCGGGGATTTCGTTGAGGTAATGGTGGTCCAGTTTTTCCCACAACGGTTTGAACGCGGCGGAAATATCCGCGTAATCCATCACCCACCCGAGCTTCGGATCGCACTCGCCCGCGACGACAATTTCCGCCTGAAAACTGTGACCGTGCAGGCGGCGGCATTTGTGTTTGGGCGGGAGGTGCGGGAGCAAATGCGCGGCCTCGAATTGAAAGGTTTTGCGGAGTTCCAGTTTCATAAAAGCAGCGGTTTGACTCGGCCTCATTGCTCCCAATCCGTCCACGCCACGAGGTCCGCGAGCGCGGGGCGGCCGTCGTGACGCCACATCAGCGGCGGGTCTTGCATGCGGCCCAGCGGGCACACGCGCGGCACGCCCCAGCGCGCGAGTTCCATCACCAGCTCGCGTTTGCGTCCGTCGCCCGCGAGCAGGCCCACGGTCGAGACTTGTCCGCGCACGCGGTCCGCCGCTTGCAGTGCCGCGGTGAGATTCGGCGCTTCCTTCACGTAAATGAACCGGTGCAAACACGAGAGTTGGAACAGCGGGTCAGCCTCGAAAATCACCGTCCACGCCGTCGAGTTCGGGCTGCACCAATGCCGCGTGCCGGGCGAATGCGCGGCGCGCACCTCGTAAAGCCCGCGGCGCGACGCGATGGTCGCGGCGGTTGCGACGGGCACTTTGCCGCGCGGACACGAGGCCTCGCGGCGCTCGAGTTCCTCCGAAAGTTTTTCCGCGAAATTCTCGGCGGTCACGCGCCCGCCTTTCTCCACGTAAAACAAATGCGGCGAAAGGCAGCCAAGTTGATCCCACGCGATCACGTCGGTGGCCGCGTCCGCAATCGCGCGCGGCAAACCGAGCGTCGTGAGTCCGTCGTTCGCGACGAAACCGAAACTCACGCGGTGCCCGTAGCCGACGAAGCGCGCCTTCGCGGGCACGCGCTGCCGGATGGCCGCGAGCGTCTCGTCGCCGCCGGTGGCGGTGATGCAATCGGCCTCGGCGAAGACGGCGTGTTCCAGCGCGGTTTTGCCGCCGCGCCACTCGGCGATCTCCAGGCACGCGGCGAGTTTCGGATCGCGTTCGTAGAGCGAGTGCGCGAAGAGCCGCGGCAGAAAGGCCGAGCCGCTGGCGCACTTGACGAACTGCGCCGCGCGCACGAGCACGCCGAGAATCATGCTGGTCCACGCCGCATTGGGCAGTTGGCCGGCAGTGATGTGAACGAGCAGCTCCGGACCAACAGCCATCGCGGCGCGGTGGGCGCGATGCTCGAGGTGCGTCGCGGTGGGCGCGTCGAGCCGGCGCGCGTCGCCGAGGTCTTGTTCGAGCAGTTGCTCGAGATTAGCGGGCGTGACGTGCCGGAAAAAAGCGTCCATGCCCGCCGTGAGTGTGGCGCGGGAAAAACCCGTCGCGGCGGGGCCGTGCGCGAGCGCGAGTTTGCGAAAGGGATAATCGTCCGCGAGCCAATCCTCCGCCACGCCCGCCAGCGTGCGAATGACCGCCTCGGTCGGGCGAGTGGCGAGGTATTTCTCACGATTGCGCTTCAGCGTCAGGCACGCCTCGGTGAGCAATTGCGCGGTCAGCGGCGCCTCGGTGGGAAGGTCGGCGAGGAAGTAGTTGGGGAGATTCATGGTGGCGAAATAGCGGCGCTCAAATTGGAAAAAATCTCCGCGCCCGCTGCGTCTCTGCGCGGGTCAGAGTTTGAAATCATCGGGTGGCGACGGCGTTTCCGGAAGCCCGTTAACGATCCGGATGATCCCGTCTTTCATTCGTTCGAGTCCAAAATTCAGGACCAGCCCAAGTTGCAAACGCGAGAGCACCAGATGGGTGCGGAGTTGTTTGGGATGCACCGGATGGTTTTTCTCCGTCGATTTCAACTCGACGATGACGAACTCCTCGACGAGCAGATCGGCGCGAAATCCCTCGTCGAATTTCACGCCATCAAATTCGATGGGAATCGGGACCTGGCGACGGACCCGCAGCCCGCGCTTCTGGAGTTCGTGGGCGAGGGCAACCTCATAGACGGTTTCCAGCAGGCCGGGACCGAGTTCCGTGTGCAGTTTGTAGGCGGCATCGACGATCTGCCGGGTGATTTCGTTGGGGAGGATTTTCATAAAAAAACTCACGCAGAGGCGCAGAGGGCGCAGAGCCGGAAAAACAGAATTTTTCTCTGCGCTCTCTGCGCCTCTGCGCGAGTCCTGCTGTTTGATTTGGTTCTCCGGAGCATTTTGCAATTTGAGAAAAACATCAGGCCGTCAGGCGCGAGCAACCGCGGGGTTCGGCGCGGGCGGCGCGGCCGAGCAACTCGAAGCCGTCGCCGCGGCGCACGCCGAGATCCTCGGTTTGCAGGGCCAGCGCGGACCAGACGTTGGCG
>JAYVOY010000265.1:0-6380 GCA_043757645.1 Verrucomicrobiota bacterium | reverse complement strand
CGTGTCCGTGGCGGTATTTTTCCGAGGCGGAAACGGGCGAGGGAATTGAACTCATCACGCGCGCGTTCCCCGATTGGTTTCATCCGCGCCTGCGGTTTTTTGCCGGGCGCGAAAACAAATTGCCCATCGATCAAAACAGTTTGCTCGCGTGCCTTGCCCCGCGCGCGTGCCTGATCTCGACCGCGCACAACGATGCGGTCGAAAGCGTGTGGGCGGTCGAGCGCTCGTTCCTCTCGGCGCGCGAGGCGTGGTCGCTGCTCGGCGCGCACCACGGCCTGCGGTTGCGTTACCGCCCCGGCGGCCACGAGACGCTCGCCGAGGACATCGAGAGCTACGTGGACTGGCTCGACACGGTCTTCGGCCGCAGCGCGTTGAATCCCGGCGCGGAGCCGAAACTGCCGGCCTACAGCGAGTGGGTGATGAGCGGGCCGGGCCGCGACTTCGATCCCAAAACGCTGCCGCCCGCGGGTCTCGAAAGCCCACTCGAACCGCCCGGTCAACCGATGACGATCAAGACCGCGGACGACTGGGGCAAACGCCGCGAGCAGTTGCAGAAAAACATCCGCTGGGCGCTCGGTGACGCCCCGCCGCGCGTGCTCAGCGAACCCGGCGAATACGGCAGGGAAGTCGCCGCCACCGCGACGTTGCTGCGCCGCGCCACGCCGCCCACAGACCTCACGCGGACGAGTTTGAATTTCGGCAATTACATCAACGGCGATCTTTACGCGCCCGCCGACGCGGCGAAGAACGCGAAGAAATTGCCGGCGATCATCTGGCTGCATCCGGTGAATCCGGCGGGCGGTTATTATCCGAGTTATCGCCGCGGTGATCCGCCGCACGTCACGCTTGCGCGGGCGGGTTTCGCGGTGCTGGCGTTCGATCAAATCGGCAACGGCAATCGCGTGAACGAGGGCGTTGGCTTTTATCCGCGGTATCCGCACTGGTCGTTGCTCGGCAAAACGGTGCAGGACATTCAGGCGGCGGTGGACGCGCTTGAGCGCACGCCGGGCGTTGATGCGAAACGGATTTTCCTCCTCGGTTACGGCACCGGCGCGCTGGCGGCGCTGCACGCGGCGGCGCTGGATGACCGCATCGCGGGCGTCGTGTCCGTCGCGGGCTTCACGCCGATGCGGCTCGACAACAACGAGCGTAGCACCGGCGGCGTTGCGCGTTATGCGCAGTGGACGATGCTGCTGCCGCGGCTCGGCGTGTTCGTCGGCAACGAGACGCGAATTCCCTACGATTACCACGAGGTGCTCGCGGCCATCGCGCCGCGCCCCGTGCTCGTGGTCGCGCCGCGGGTGAACTACCACGCGAATCTCGACGACGTGAAAACGTGCGTGGCGGAAGCGCGCAAAGTGTACAACCTCCTCGGGCAGGAGAACCGTTTGGAATTCGCCGAGACCGACACCTACAACCACTTCGACGCGACGGTGCAGAAACAGGTGATCGAACGGTTCAAGCGGTTGGTGGAACCGTGAGCGGGAAACGAGGCAGCGCCTGCGGCAGCGCGCAAGTCTCGGGTTCAACCCGAACTCTCCGCAGTCGGGATCGTGCGCGGCGGCGCGGCGCGGGGAGCGCACGCCGCTGGCGTGCAGTTTTCGGCGGCCCGCCGAAAACCTCGTACCACTAACTTTTTCGAGCCGAGCAGAAAGTTAGAACGGGGACACGCTGGTTTGGGCGGGCCGCCCAAACCAGCACGCGAGCCGCGTGCGCTCCCCGTTCCCATTTCGGAGTTCGGGTTCAATTGTCCCGGAGGGACTCCACCGGAAATTAGCCGGGGGCCAGCGAGGCACGAGCGCAGCCCCCGGACCCGCAGGCCTTTTGTCCGATTGCCCCGGAGGGGCGCCGGAGGAAATACCCGCGGCAAATTCGCATCGACAATTTTTCTTCGATGCCCCTCCGGGGCAATTAAATCGCCTGCTCGCGGTTCGTCCGCTCGAACTCCGAAGGTTGCGCGCAGTGCGGCGGCGCGGGGAGCGCACGCCGCTGGCGTGCCGTTTTCGGCGGCTCGCCGAAAACCTCGTTCCACTAACTTTTTGGCGCGGAGAAGAAAGTTAGAACTGGGGCACGACGGTTTGGGCGAGCCGCCCAAACCGGCACGCGGACCGCGTGCGCTCCTCATTCTCATTTCGGAATTCGGGTTAAAAATCGCTTCAGCAGAATCAAGGATCATTCCCCAATCCGAAAGCTTACGGGCGCATCTGGGTACCGCCCCCGAATGCCAACCGGCCGGAGCGCCGCCGTCCCGGCGGCTCACGGCGTGACCGGTCCGCAGGGTCGGCCACTCCGGGGCTTCCGGTCCCCGTGGCCGGGGTCGCGCCGCACCTTGGACACCGCAAGCGCGCTCGGGTGGTCGGACGGCCTGAGCCGCCGAGACGGCGGCGGTCCGGGGACAGTGCCCAAACCTCACGGCGTCTTCGTCGCCGTTTCCGTCTGCGCGGTGATCCACTCGAAGGTGATCTTGATGTCATCGCCGGTTTTGATGAGGCCCAGCGCGAGATCGGGCGCGGGCGGCTTGATGCCGAAGTCGGTCATTTTCAGGTCGGTCGTGCCGGTCACCTTCAATTGCGTTTTGTCGAGGCAGCTGATGTTCACCGTCATCGAATTCGTGCGCGTCACGCCCGAGACGGTGAGCGTGCCGGTGGCCGTGTAAAGATAGGTGTCCGGCTTGTCGCCCAGGCCTTTCGGCGTCAAGTGGCTGAGGCGGTACTCGATCTTCGGATGCTCGGCCTGCTTCATGGCGGTCCACATCACCGTGTCCATGGGCTTCTTGCCGCTCTTGAGCGAGCGCACCGGAATCGCGACCTCGACCTTCGGCCTCACCTTCATCGACTTGAGATCCGCGGCGGTGCTGGTTTCCAACTCCATCGCGCCGCCGATCATCTGGCTCTCGACTGTCCAGTCGTGAATTGTTGACGTGCCATCAATCCGCACCTTGCTGCCGGGCTGCGCCTCGTATTTCAGCCACGACTCGGCGGCGCGGCCCACCGGGGTCGCGGCGAGCAGCAGCGCGGCGGTGAGAACGGAAACAGAGCGGAGGATGAAGGGAGGTTTCATAATGGTTCAGTTCTGAGGTTGGTCTTACGGAACATTTTCAATTCGACGATTTCAAATGATCGGAGGAGCGCGCCGCATCTACGCAAGCGAATACAATTCCTTCGGAATCACCACGCGCGTTTGGTTCTGCACCGCCTCGCTGGCCTTGATCGCGATGACCGTGGCCTCGTAGCCCTCCTTGTAACCGGCGGCGGGCTGGCGCTTGATGTCGCCGAGATATTTCGCGAGCGCCTTCAAGTCATTCGGATTGAACGTGGCGTTGAAATCCTCCACGGCAGCCCCGATTTCATTGACGTTTGCGAGGAAGGACTCGAGCGCGTACGAGAGCGGCGTGTTCTGATACGGCGCGTCCTCGACCGGCTTGTCGCCCTGCGCGACGATCTTGGTGGCGTTGGCCACGAGCGCGATGCCGGTCTCCTTGTAGAACTCATCCTTGCGCGCGTACACCTCCCAGCCCAGCAGCGGCGCGTCGGCTTCCTTGAACATCCAGGCCTTGTTCCCGCGCACCATGATCGCGCTGTCCGTGCCGAAATAAACCTCGTGCTCGGAATCAAAGGAATTGGCCAGCGTGCTCGAGTGCGTGAGCGAAACGCCGCCGGGGAACTCGAACATCGCCTGAATCGTGTCCGCCACCTCGCGACCATCCTCCCAGTGCAGCACCGCGCCGAATCCATTCACCGCGACCGGCTTGGCGTTCAACGTCCATGTCGCCGCGTCGATCTGGTGCAGGCCGATTTCGCCGACGAGGCCGAGGGAGGTTTCCTTGCGCAGACGCCAGTTAAGCTCGCGTTCGCGCTCGGGATTCGGCGACGTGAAACGCCAGCTCTGCTTCTTGTTCCACTGCGTGCGGGCCATGAGATTTTTGCCCATCGCGCCCGAGCGCAAAAATTGCAGCAGGAAATGCCGCTGCGGGTCCGAGCGAAATTGCAGGCCGGATTGAAACACCAACTTCACCGCGCCCTTGGCCGCCAGCGCGATCGCGCGCGCGTCCTCGACCGTGTGTGCGAGCGGCGCCTCGCAATAGACGTGTTTGCCCGCCGCCAGCGCGTCGCTGACCACCTGCCGGTGCTGATGCGTCGGCGTCGCGATGATGACAGCCTGAATCTCCTTGTTCGCGAGAATCTCCTGATAATCCGCGTGCTTCGTGGCCTTCGGCGCGGCCTCGGAAGCGCGCCGGAGCGAGGCCGCGTACGTGTCGCAAATCGCGGCGACCGTGCCCTCTTTTTGCAACGCCATCGTCCCGAGAATCTCGCGTCCGCGCGCGCCCAGGCCGATCACGCCGCACTTCACCTGCGGCCCCGCGGCCTTCTCAGCGGCCGCGTCTTTCTTGGCCTCTTGCGCGACCAGTTGCACGCCGCCAACAAGTGTCATCATCGTGGCGAGCGAACTGCCTTTCACAAAATCGCGGCGATTAACCGTGGGAAGAGCGGACTTCTTCGAGTGGTGTTTCATGCGCGGAAAACTTGCCCGCGGCGGAAGGCGAAGGCGAACGAAATTTTGGCGTTGTCACCCGCCGCGCGCCGCACCCAGAGGCCGGAGCGCGGGCGTCCCGCCCGCAGCGGCAACTTGGGTCGGAAACGCCCGGTTACTTCCGCGCTCTCCGCCGTGCGCGACCGCTGCGGCCCGGAGGGCCGCACTCCGGGGCGCGGGCGTCCCGCCCGCAGCGGCAACTTGCGTCGGAAACGCCCGGTTACTTCCGCGCTCTCCGCCCGTACGCGGCCGCTGCGGCCCGGAGGGCCGCGCTCCGGAGCGTGGGCGTCCTGCCCGCAGCGGCAACTTGTGCCGGAAACGCCCGGTTACTTCCGCGCTTTCCGCTCGTGCGCGACCGCTGCGGCCCGGAGGGCCGCACTCCGCCCGGAACTTCACGCCGCACGCCGCAATCTTTCATTTTTGGCAAAGCCCCTTGACGTCTCCTTCAAACGCGGCGAGCGTCCCGCGTCACTGCTGGGGGCGTACTGGTTTCGACTAGGTAGCCAGATCAGGAGCGGCATGCCGAGGATGGTTCGTTAGCCTCGTAAAACATCGGACCAAAACGTAACTGCTAACGAAGAACTAGCTCTCGCGGCCTAAGGCTGCGACGTTCACCGGCTGACACCTGCTGGGCTGGCTGAACGAAACAGCAGGTTAGGCGAAACGCGGGGACCGCGCGCGGTGCGTCGAAATTATTTCATGCGGACTAAGCTGCTGGATTCGAGTTGGGACGTTATCCGGAAGCTGACACTCGCTCCCGACTAAGCATGTAGTCGCCACTGGTTTGATTGCCTAGGACGCGGGTTCAACTCCCGCCGCCTCCACCACTTTTTCTGAGCAATTCAGGGAAAGTGCGGGGTTTTCTGGCGGTTTCGCCCGCGGTGAAAGACCAAATCTCCGCCACTGTCCCCGAAGCCCGCCGACTGGGGCGCCGCGTTGCACGCGGCTCCGGGACGCGACGACGCAGCGGGACCGCCGCCGTCTCGGCGGCTCACCCCGTCCAAATGCGGCGGAGGCGCGCATTTTTCACAGCGCAAAATACTCACTGAAGGGGGAACCAAAAGCTGGCGAGCGAATGGCCCTCGCGGACTTCCCGCACCGGGAGCCGCCGAGACGGGGGCGCTCCGCCACGCGTGCCCGGCGCGGGGAGCGCACGCCGCTGGCGTGTAGTTTTCGGCGGCTCGCCGAAAACCTCGTTCCACTACCTTTTCCGCGCGGAGAAGAAAGTTAGCACTGGGACACGACGGTTGGGGCGGGCCGCCCAAACCCGCACGCGGGCCGGGTGTGCTCCCCATTCTCATTTCGGAGTTCGGGTTGAACCTAACTTCCGCAGTTGAAACAGCCACAAAGAGGCGCAAAAGGCACAAAACAAAGGCATTTGCAGCACCAAGCTGAGGTTTTTTCTTCCCTCGGCGGGTGAATGGGCGGCACGGTTCAAAACCGTGAAATCCGTGCTGTTTTTTGCGCCTTGGGTGCTTTTTGGCGGCCAGTCAATTGCGGCCTTTAGGATGAAGCGAGAAGACTTGAACCCGAGGCCTCCACCACCACCGGGCGGAACCGGAACCCCGGCTGCCAGTTCCAAATCGCTCCCGTGTTTTCGCGGTGAGTGGCGGGTCCATCCGCCGATCGTCTCACGGATTACTCGATCGGAATCGTCGTCGCGGGCGGGGCGCGGCGGATGTCGATCATGCCGTCGTCGCAAAAGGGGCAGAGCATCCGGCCGGTGCCGGGACAGACGAAACATTTTCCCGAGCCGACGCACACCGGGCAGTAGGCGTGGTGCGCGGTGCGGCCCGAGCCTTTGCACGAGGGGCATTTGCCGTCGTTGCGGTCGCACATGACGCAGCTCT
>JAYVOY010000264.1:0-6386 GCA_043757645.1 Verrucomicrobiota bacterium | reverse complement strand
CGGTGGGTGAAATCCACGCCGCCGGGCCGGGCGCGGGCCGGGGGCAAAACGCCGCCGCGCCGGAAGAATTCTTGTAAGTTT
Organism: Verrucomicrobiota bacterium; assembly: GCA_043757645.1. Lineage (GTDB taxonomy): Bacteria > Verrucomicrobiota > Verrucomicrobiia > Limisphaerales > BJHT01 > BJHT01. Next base: position 6,305 of record JAYVOY010000264.1, on the reverse strand, counting down.
CACGCGGCTAGACTTGCCCGCGCGACGCGACGGTGAACAGGGAAAAAATCTCTCCCGCCAGTGCCGGGGAGCGCGGGCCTGTCGGAGCGCGCCTGTCCGCGGGCGCGGCGACGCCCGCTCCAGTCGAGCGTTCGGAAATTTCCGTGGCAGCCCTTGGTTGTGGAGCGCCGAGCACCGGCTCGGCGTGTCCGAATGCCCGGGGTTCACGCCGAGCCGGTGCTCGGCGCTCCGATTCATGGCGCGGGAGGACAATTCGGCCGCGCCTGATTTCCCTCGCCGCCCGCCCGCTGAAATGGCCGCGGAAAAGAAAAGAATCCCCGCAATGAGCTTGGCGGTCGCGGCGCGGAGTACCTAAGCTGCCGCGGCGATGGCTCCCCCAACAACAGCGCGATTCCACACCGCGGCCCGCGGCGCGAAAAATATTCTCGTCGTGGACCTCGGCTTCCTCGGCGACACGCTGCACTTGATTCCGGCGCTCTGGGAACTGCGGCGCAATTTCCCCGCGGCCCAACTTCACGTCGTCACGTCGCCGCTCGGCCGGGAGGTTTTGGAGTTGGTGACGTGCGTGGATCGGGTTTGGGAAACGGACCTCGATGCCCGCACCCGCACCGCGCGCGGCCAATGGGATTTGTTGCGCAATTTGCGCCGCGAAAACTTTGACGCGGGACTCAGCTTCAGCGGCAGTGACCGCAACATCATCACGCTCGGCAGCAGCGGCGCGCGCGTTCGCGTGGCGTACGACCAGGGGCGAAGACATTTCTGGGACCGCTGGCTGATTGACGAATGGGTGCCCGCGCAAGCGCGGGAGTTGCCCGTCTTCGAGCAGCGCCGACAGGTGCTCGCGGCGCTCGGCGTGCCGTTGTCGGCGCCGCGCTTCGATTTGCAAATCGCGCCGACCAGCGCCGCGTGGGCCGCGGGCCTCGTGAAAACGGGCACGGTGCATCTCTCGCTGAACTCCGCCATTCCGTTGAAGGAATGGCCGGTGGCGCATTATGCGGCGCTCGTGCAACGGCTCGCGCGCGAGTTTCCGGGACTGCCGCTGGCAATTTCCGCGATGGCGAAAGAACGGGAGCAGGCGCGTGTGCGCGAGTTCCTAGCGGCGGTGAAGGGTGTTGAAATCACCGTGCTGCCCGCGGGGATGAACATCGGGCAACTCGCGGCGGTGATCGCGCGCTGTCGCCTGCACCTCGGTCCCGACTCGGGCGTGATGCACCTGGCGATGGCGCTCGGTGTGCCGACGCTTTCGCTGTTTCGCGAGAAGGGAAATTTCCGCGAGTGGGTGTCGGCGCTGCCCGGTCACGACGTGCTGCTCGCGCCGTGCCCGTGCGTCGATAATCGCGACGCCCCGTGCGCGGCGCGCGGTCAGGCGCGCTGCCTGGCGGCAATCACCGTGGACACAGTCGCCGAACGGATCGCCGAGAAATTGCGGAAATGAAGGCGGCGGGTGGGTCGCGGCAGTCCGAATTCCGCGGCGTTCGCGCGTTGCGTTTGTGGGCGGTCTCTGGCGGAGTGGCGCGCGTGGCCGCCACGCATTTTCCGAACTGATCACCAAAGATTCTAAGCGCTTTTTATGGAAGACTCCCCACTTGCCGCTGAACTCCTGAACCGCGCGGGCCAGGGCGATGCTGAAGCCCAGTACGAATTGGGCTGGCGGCACGCGCTCGGGATGGAACTGCCCGAGGATCAGGCCGAGGCGGTGTGGTGGCTGCGCCTGGCCGCGACCAATGGCCACGCGCTCGCGCGCAACAATCTGGGCGCGCGCTATCTCTCGGGCGAGGGCGTGGAGGCCGATCCTGTCGAGGCGTATCGGTGGTTCCATCTCGCCGCCGAATCCGGGGACCGCAAGGCCGGCAAGAACCGCGACACCGTTGCCGCCAGCCTCACCCCGGAGCAAATCGCGGAGGCCCTGCGGCGCGCGGAATCACCGCAGTGAACTGGGGTGAACCTCGGCATCACCCAGGCAGAAAAGTGTCGCGCGAAGGGGGCGAAGGGAGCGAAGAAAAAAACTGCGGCGAACTGCCGGTTTTGCTTCGCTCCCTTCGCCCCCTTCGCGCGACATCTTTTTTTTTGGGCGGCTACTCCCTCGCCACCACCGCGCCGCCCGCCAGCGCGCGGCCGGCGAGCCAGCCGGTGGTCCAGGCGCTTTGGAAATTGAATCCGCCGGTGATGCCGTCGATGTCGAGCACTTCGCCGGCGAAATAAAGTCCGGGGCAGACGCGGCTCGCCATCGTTTTGAAATTCACCTCGCTCAACGGCACGCCGCCGCACGTCACGAATTCCTCCTTGTTCAAACTCTTGCCCGTGACCGGCAGTTCCGTGCGGATGAGTTGCTGCGTGAGTTGATGCGCCTGCGCCGCGGACAGCGCGGACCAGCGCGTCTCGCGCGCGAGGCCCGCGGCGAGGACGAGTTGTTCCCACAGCCGCGCGGGCAGCGGCGCGAGCGGCCAGTTCACGACGAACCGCGCGGGCTGCGCTTGACGGCGCGACTGGAGTTCGGCGGTGACTTTTTCCGCGTTCAATTTCGGCAGCCAGTTGAGGAGCAGCGGGAACGTGTAATCCAATTTGTGCAACGCCCGCGCGCCCCACGCGGACAGCCGGAGAATCGCCGGACCGCTCACGCCCCAGTGCGTCAAGAGCACTGGACCCGTCTCGCGCAGGCCCGTGCCGGGCACGGTCGCCTCGACGGCTTCCAGCGACAGCCCCGCGAGTTCGCGCACCCACGGCGTCGCGATTTGGAACGTGAACAAGGACGGCACCGGCTCTTCGAGCGTGTGGCCGAGCGCGACGGCGAGCTGCCCGCCCGCCGCGGAACGGCAGCCGCCGGTCGCGAGCAAGAGCGCCTCGCACGTGAGGGGTTCGCCGGTGGACAACGTGAGATCAAAGCCGCCGCCTGTGCGGCGCGTGGCGCGCTCGACACCGCAGTTGGCGCGGAGCGTGACGCCCGCGGTCTTCGCCTCGCGCACCAGGCAATCGATGATCGTCTGCGAGGAATCGGTGGTGGGAAACATCCGGCCATCCGCCTCGGTTTTCAGCGCGACGCCGCGCGCCTCGAACCACGCGACGGTGTCACGCGCCTGAAATTGGTGGAACGGGCTGATGAGCGCGCGTTCGCCGCGCGGATAACGCCGCGTCAACTCGCGCGGCTCGAAACACGCGTGCGTGACGTTGCAACGCCCGCCGCCGGAGATGCGCACCTTCGCGAGAAACTGCGGGCCTTTTTCGAGGAGGATGATTTCCGTGCCCGGCTGAGTTTGCGCGCACGTGATCGCCGCGAAAAATCCCGCGGCGCCGCCACCCACGATGACAATGCGGCGGGTTAGCACGGGGGAAAACTCTGGCGGATTCTGGTGGCTGTGATCGGCGCAGCGGACGATTTCGGAAAGTTCTTACCCCTCACCCCAACCCTCTCCGTGAATCGGAGCGCCGAGCACCGGCTCGGCGCGAACCCAACGCCAGCGTCCACGCCGAGCCGGTGCTCGGCGCTCCGCGGCAGTTCAGCGCTCCGCCGCGTGATTTCAGAATCGTGGAGACTCTCCATAAATCTCTGTGTCCATCGCGTCTCTGTGGTCCTCATGGCCGGAATTTTGGACCACAGAGACGCGATGAGCACAGAGAAACGAACTCCGAAGTGGCGGTGCCAACTCACCGCTTGCGCCGCGCGGGGCCGAAGAAATAGCCGCCCGTCAACCGCACGCCGCGCACGCGGCGGTCCTTCTCGGGGCGCTTGTCCTCCTCGAGCACGGTCGAGTAGCGGTAGTTGAAATTCTCCAGTTTCACGCGCTCGATCTTTTTGCTGATGAACCGCTCGATCGCGGTGAGGTGATGCAAATCCTCGGCGACCACCAGCGTGAAGGCGTCGCCGCTCGCCTGCGCGCGACCGGTGCGACCGATGCGGTGGACGTAATCCTCGGGATGATGCGGCACGTCGTAGTTGATCACATGGCTCACGTCCGCGATGTCCAACCCGCGCGCGGCGATATCCGTGGCGACGAGCACCTCGAAGCGACCCTCGCGGAAACCCGAGAGCGCCTGTTCGCGCTCGCGCTGCGTGCGGTTGGAATGCAGGACGGCAACGGCGTGTTCGTTCTTTTTCAACAGCGCGGCGATGCGGTCGGCGCGGTGTTTCGTGCGGCAAAAAATAATGACGGAATCGTATTTCACCTCGTCGAGCAACGCGCGGAGCAGATCGGATTTCTGATCATCAGCCACGGGATAAACCACATGGCGAACCGTCTCCGCCGGCGAGCGGCGCACGCCAATCTCGACGACCTCGGGATTGGTCATGGTGTACTTGATCAGTGTGCTGATCTCGGGCGGAATCGTCGCGGAGAAGAGCGCCGTTTGCCGCACGCGCGGGCATTTCTCAATGATGCGGCGCACGTCCGGGAGGAAGCCCATGTCGAGCATCCGGTCGGCTTCGTCGAGGATCAGATACTCCACCTTGTCCAACCGGCACGTGCCGCGGCCCATGTGATCGAGCAGGCGTCCGGGCGTCGCGACGAGGATGTCCACGCCGTCGCGGAGCGCGTCATTTTGCGCGCCGTAGCCCACGCCGCCGAAGATCACCGCCACGCGCAACTTCGTGAAACGCGCCATGTCGCGGACGGCGGTCTCGACCTGCGCGGCGAGTTCGCGCGTCGGTTCGAGGATCAACACGCGCGTGCCGGAGCCGCCCTTTTGCTCGAGTTTGGAAAGAATGGGCAGCGCGAACGCGGCGGTCTTGCCGGTGCCCGTCTGCGCGCTGCCAATGAGATCGCGGCCCTCGAGAAACAATGGAATCGCGCGGAGTTGAATCGGCGTCGGCTCGATGTAGCCCATCGCCTTGACGCCCTCCATGACTGAGGGGGAAAGCCCGAATTTAGTGAAACCCATGACGCACCCTAGCGCGGCGGGGTTTCATTGGAAGCAGTTTCCCCGCGCGGACGGGGGAGAAGCTCCAAGAAACAAAGCTCAAAGCTCAAGGGAAGGACCAAGCTTCATGAGTCAAACCACGGCCCGCATTTTTTTTAATGGTCGCAGTCTGAACCGTAACGCTGCCGCAGGACCGCCGCCGTCCCGGCGGCTCACCCCGTCCACACGGGGCGAAAGCGCGGATTTTCCGCGGCCCAAAATGCTCCCTGAATCGGGAACCAAAAGCGCGCGGACACTTGGCCCCCGCGGACTTTCCCACGCCGGGAGCCGCCGAGACGGCGGCGGTCCTGCGGCATCGTTACGGCTAAACGGCACGCCAACGAAACTTTCCGCCGCGTGCGCGTGCTCTTGTTGGACCCGCATTGGAAACTTGTTCCTTCCCTTGAGCTTTGAGCTTTGAGCTTTGAGCCTTTTCCACGTCTCCGTTTTGTCACCCGAGAAAGGTTGCCTCCCGCCGCGCGCGTGGCAGCGTCCGCGCGGTGAATCCGCCCGCGCAACTTTTCCGAATCCTCTCGGCGACACTCCTGATCGCGACTTCCCTCGTTGGTTGCACGCGCTTCGTCGCGCGACCCCTCGTGCCCGCGGACACGGCGGCGAGTTTTGAAAAACGCTCACTCGAGTCCCCGGAGTTGCGCGAGTTCCTCGAAAAAAATCTCGGACACGAACTGCAGGCGTGGCCGTTGAAGGCCCACCCGCACGCGTGGAACCTCGAACTCCTCACGCTCGCCGCGTACCATTTTCACCCCAGCCTCGACGTCGCGCGCGCGCAGTGGGCCGTGGCGCAGGCCGCGGAGGCGACGGCGGGCGGGCGACCGAACCCGACCCTCGGCGTGTCGCCCGCGTACAATTTCAGCGCCGCGTCCGGCGTCACGCCGTGGATTCCCGGACTCACGTTCGACCTCCCGATCGAGACCGCGGGCAAGCGCGGCTTGCGCGTCGCGCAGGCGCAGCAACGCTCCGAGGCCGCGCGCTGGAATCTCCACACCGCCGCGTGGAAGGTGCGCGCGAACGTCCGCGACGCGCTCGCGAACTACCGCTACTTCGGCAGCCTCGCCGGCCAGCTCGAAGGCAAACGTAACACGCAGGAGCAGCTCGTGAAGCTCCTCGAAGAACGGCAGAAGACCGGCGCGCTGTCGTTGTCCGAAGTGATTCCCGCGCGACTGGCATTGGAGAAAACGAGGCTCGAGTGGGGTTTGGCGAAGGAGAATTACGACGGCGCCGCGCGTCCGAAACTCGCCGAGGCCGTCGGTGTTCCCGCGCCTCTGTTTGCGTTTCTCCCGATGTCCACCGGCCATTACTCGCCACAGCTCTCCAACACGCAACTGCGCGAGATGCGCACCCGCGCGTTGCAGGGCCGCGCCGACCTCCGCGCCGCGCTCGCCGAGTATGAGGCC
>JAYVOY010000263.1:0-6386 GCA_043757645.1 Verrucomicrobiota bacterium | reverse complement strand
GGCAGCGGCAGGCCGGCGAGGGCGCTGAACAAATCCTGAAGGTGCGAGGCCCAGACGAGCGTGGGCGTCTTCTCCGGCGGGAGTTTCATCAGGCGCTCGTGCAGCCATGCGGCGACGGCGGCATCCAGCGCTTCGGCGTGGGTCTGGAAGATTTCGACGAACGATTCGCGCAGGCTGGAGCGCGACCATGCCGACACTCCCGCGTATCCGAGCACGAGCTTCTGAATCGCCGTGGAGGGAGCGGCGGTCAGTTCATCGAGCCATTTCTGGACGGATTCGTTCATGGCCTGGCAGGAAGGTCGGCGAAATGGGCCAAGTCGTCTTTCAGTAATTCGAGATGGTCTTTGCGGGCATCGGTAATGCGGCTGGGCGGCACGTCGGTGGTGACTTCGCCGATGCGGCGGATGTCGGCAAGCGTGTAGGCGATATGGCCGTGGAGGAATTCCTTCCGCCAAGTGGCTCCCGACGTGGCAAGGTCCACGGTGTAGCCGTAGCCCTCCTTCGATGCGGTTGTCGGTGCTGGGAAAAAACAGGGGTTCGGCATCTGACCAGGCACGTCGTCGAGCACTGTAGGCGATGCGGCCCAAGCGGGCTTGCCGATATGGGCATTGTGGACGCGGATGAGGTTGTATTGCATCAGCACCACCGTCATCGGATTACCCGCCCAAAGGCGGATGTGACCAAGGCCGAGTGCATCGCGAAGACGGTTTGCCCAATCAGTCTGCTTCAAAATGTCTTCGACCTCAGCAAACGGGGCCACAAAGGCGGGACGGCGGTCGCTGCCCTTGTTCGCAAGTTGCAACCATTTCTCCAGTTCAGCCTCCTTGATGGGATCCAGTTTCGATCCAGCGTCACGAGCGGCCAACATTTCACGAATAAGAGGTCCGATTTTAGCCTCTGGGATTGTCGATCCTTTCTTCAATGCTCGATCATTGATCCCATAAAGAGTCTCGACGCGAACGACATCCCAATCGGGATTGAGGCCGAGCCAGTTTGGTTGATTGATATCGGTGAAAGTGCTGCTGACAGCAGGCAGGGCCACACGGTCTTTGGTGTAATCGACATGGTGCTTGAACCACGAATCCCTGTCGTGGGTAGCGGATGCGAAGCCATTCAATGCAAGAAAGTCGTCCTCGCGAGCATCCGGGACTCGCTCGTCGAGAACGTAGTTTTCAGCCGGAGCCACTTCTTCAAGTGCTGCTCCGGCTGCAATGCCTTGCAGGAAGGCGAAAAATGGCTGTTTGCCCTGAAATGCCACGCGTTTTTAGGTTAAAGGGTCTGCCAACGAAGGTCAACGCAGGGATTCGCGGCGACAGCGGCTCAAATCGGTTTCTCGTAAATCCGCTGGAACACCTTGTCCGCGCCTTCGCTCGCGCGGTTCGGGTCGCAGAGGGTGATGCCGTCCTGTCCGAAGCGGGCGGTGACGGTCGCGCCTTTGCCTTCGGCCAGGTATTTGAAGTTCAGGTCGCGCACGCGGGCGGCGGCGTCCACGATGGCGCAGGTGATGCGCGCTTCCTCGGCGGTCGGGTAAAGGGGCGCGACGGCGTCGCGGGTTTCGTCGGCGAACTTCACGCGGCACACGGCCACGAGGCCGACGGTGAGGCTGTCCACGCCGTAGCCGACGTAGGCGCGCGTGCCGTCGGCGCGGAGGACGTCGCGGGTGAAATGGTTGTTGCTCGTGCGCGAGCCGCCGCCCTGGTTCCACCAGCGGAAGCCGCGGTATTGCTGGTCGCTCTCGACCTTGCCGTCGGTGCCGACGATTTCGTGGCCCTGGTTCACCGGCCCCTCGAAGTCGGGCGGCGTGATCCAGTTGTTGTGGAAGTTGATGCTCATGCCGTTGTCGAAATCCACGCGCACCTGCACGGCGTCGTAGGCGTTGATGCCGTCGCGCACGAGCCGCTTCTTCTGGCCGACGGCGGTGAGCGAGACGGGCTTGCTCTTGTAGTAGTGATAAATCAAATCCACCCAATGCGGCCCGACGTAGCTGAACGGGTCGCTCGACTCGACCCACTTGAAGGTGCTGGTGCTGACTTCGAGCGGCTCTTCGAGATAGGCGGTGCCGTAGAGCGGTGCGCCGATGCGCTTCTGGATGTCGTCGCGAATGCGCAAGTGATCGGGGTCGTAACGCTTGTGCATGTCCACGGCGACGACGCGGTTCTTCGCGCGCGCGGCTTCAATGATCTGGTCGGCCTCATGCGTGGTGAGGCACATCGGTTTCTCGGTAAGGACGTGGACGCCCTTCGCAAGCGCGGCGAGGATGGGCTGCGTGTGCAGATGGTCCGGCGTGGCGACGGCGAGCACGTCGAGGTCGGGAAAATCGCGGAGGATGTCGTGCCACGGCTCGTCGCCGAAGTAGCACTTGGGCGAATGGCCGGTCCATTCCGCAAACGCCGCGGCGGATTTCTCGGCGGACTTCTGCGAGCGCGTGGCGACGGCGACGAGGTCGAACTTCACCGGCGCGAGTTCGCGGTTGAACTGGTCGAGACCGACGCGCGCGAGCTGGCCGGCGATGCCGAAGCGTTGGAGGTCGGCGTAGGCGCGGAGGTGAACATCGCCGCCGAACATCCCGGCGCCGACAAGGGCGATTTTGATCGTGGGTTCCATGTGAAATCAGGGTCGTGGTGCGAGTGCGTTGGCGCGCAGCGTTGCAAGAAAGCGCGGCGTCGAACAAGGGCAATCGCGGGGGAAAAAGCTCCAAGCACAAAGTTCAAAGCTCAAGGGAAGGGCCAAGAAACAAGCTCCAAACAAACTTCGTGGCGGGCACGGTGTTCGTTCGGAGTTCCGCGTTTGCGCGGTCCGATGGGGTGCTTCGCGCCGGACCGCCTGAAGGCGGAACCATGCAGTTGGCGGACCGCCGCCGTCTCGGCGGCTCACGGCGTGGGCAGTCCGCGCGGGCCATTCGCGCTCGAACTTTTGGCGCACCGTTCGGTGACCATTTTGCGCCGCGGGAAAGGTGTGCCTCCACTCCGTGTGGACGGTGTGAGCCGCCGAGACGGCGGCGGTCCTACTGCATGGTTACGCCTGAAGGCGGAACTCCAAACGGCACCGCGTTCGGGATTGTGCGGCACGGTTGGTTGTGCGAAGAACCGCCGGACTTCCGGCGGCATTCGCGCCCGGAGCGGCGCGCACGCATGGCAAAAGTTTACTTCTATTATTCGGCGATGAACGCGGGCAAAAGCACCGTGTTGTTGCAGTCCAGCTACAATTATCAGGAGCGCGGCATGAACACGCTCGTGTTCGCGCCCGCGCTGGACACGCGTTTCGGCGCGGGCAAGGTCACCTCACGCATCGGCCTCTCCGCGCCCGCGCGCGCCTTCTCGCAGACGGATGATCTCCTCGCGCTCACGCGTGAGCAGCTCGAGAAACAGCCGCTCTCCTGCGTGCTGGTGGACGAGGCGCAATTCCTCACGAAGGCCCAGGCGCTGCAACTCACCGACATCGCGGACACGCTCCGCATTCCGGTGCTTTGCTACGGCCTGCGCACGGATTTTCAGGGCAATCTTTTTGCCGGCAGCCAGTGGCTGCTCGCGTGGGCGGACAATCTGATCGAGCTGAAAACCGTCTGCCACTGCGGCGCCAAGGCCACGATGGTGCTGCGTTTGGACGCCTCGGGAAAACCCGCGACCCAAGGCGCGCAAATTGAAATTGGCGGGAACGACCGCTACATCTCGGTGTGTCGCCGCCACTTCAAGGAAAGCCAGGCCGCGTGGTTGTTGTAGCAGAAACGAAACGGGCGGGCGCCGCGGAGTGGACGTGGCCACCGGGGCGCTCCGGGGACGGGCCGCCGGGACGGCGGCGGTCCGTGCTCAGAGCGCGGGCATTTTCAGCGCGCGCGGCTTACCGGTGGAGACGGCGTCGGCCATTTTGAGATTGCGGATGGCGTCGGTCTGGCCGCTGAGGACGCGGCGGAGGACCATCAGGAGTTTTTCCGCGTTGAACGGCTTCACGAGGAAGCTCACGTCTTTGAGTCCGACTTCCTCGTCGAATTTCTCGGTCTTCATCAGGCCGCTGATCGCGACGAAGCGGAGGCTCGCATCCTTGGCGTTGAGATTCTTGATCGTCGTCGCGCCATCCATCACGGGCATCATCATGTCCATGAGGACGATTTTGATTTTGCCGGGATTTTTCGCGGCGATCGCGAGCGCCTCGGCACCGTCGGCGGCGGTGAGGACGTCGTAGCCGTGATTGGTGAGAATGGTTTTGGTCATCTCGCGGATGGCCATTTCGTCATCGACGAGGAGGACGGTTTCGCCCTTGCCCTGCAGGGCTTCTTTGGGGATCGCGGTTTGGGTGGGGCCGGTGGGTTTATCCACGGCGGGCAGATAAACTTTGAAGGTCGTGCCGACGCCGACAGTGCTGGCGAGGTCGAGCGAGCCGCCGTGACTTTTGATGATGCCCATCACGGTCGAGAGGCCGAGGCCGGTGCCCTTGCCGATTTCCTTGGTGGTGAAGAACGGCTCGAAAATGCGCGCCATGATTTCGGGCGTCATGCCGGTGCCGGTGTCGGTGACTTGCAGGAGGACGTGGTTGCCGGGCTTCACGTTGGTGAGGCGTTTGGTGTTGTCTTCGGTGAGCGTGAGGTTGTCGCACTTGATGCTGATCTCGCCGCCGCCGGGCATGGCGTCGCGGGCGTTGACGCAGAGGTTCAACAGAATTTGGTGAACCTGCGTGGCGTCGCCGGAAATCGGATGCAAGTCCTGCGCGATGGCAGATTTGAACGTCACGTTTTTCGGAAACGTTTCGCGCACGAGTTTTTCCATTTCCTTGACGAGATGCCCGAGGTGCAGCGTGACGCGTTCGCCGACGTGACCGCGGGCGAAGCCGAGGATTTGCTTGACCATGTCCGCGCCGCGCCGGGCGCTGGCGTCGATGGTCTTGAGCATCTTGAGGCTCGCGGCGTCCTGCGTGCGCAGTTGCAGCAGCTCGACGCCCATCATGATTGGCGAGAGGACGTTGTTGAGATCGTGGGCGATGCCGCCGGCGAGGGTGCCGATGCTTTCCATGCGCTGGGTGCGGAGGAACTGGGCCTCGAGGGTTTTCTTTTCGGTGACGTCGGTGTTGATCACCAGCACGGAGCGGGCGTCGCCCAGGTCGTCGCGGACGAGGGTCCAGCGGCTTTCGAGGATAATTTCCACGCCCGCCTTGGTGGGTTGGCGGAGTTCGCCGTTCCATTCGCCGCTGTGGAGGACGTGCCGCCAAGTGTCGTTGAGTTTCACCGCCTGCTTGGCGAAGACGGTTTCGAGGGGATTGGTGTCGAGCATTTCGGACGCGTCCCAGCCGAGGATGCGCGTGGCGCTGGGGTTCCAGTAGGTGACGCGTTTGTCGAGATTGTAGGCGATAATGGCGTCCTGCGCCTTGTCGAGCAGCGCGGCTTGTTCGCGGATTTTTTCATCGGCCCGGTGGCGTTCCTCCTCCATGCGGCGTTTCTGCACATACCACTCGAGGGATTTGGCGGCGAGGCTCCAGATGTAGCCTGCGGGGATTTGAATGGCGGCAACGATGGCCCACGGGAACCAGACGCGGTCGAGATGAAACTTCACCGCGGCGACCACGATGGTGGTGCCGATGCCCGCGACCGCAACCAGCAGCGCGGGCATGGGGCGAAAGAACGAAAGCCCGAACCCCGCGAGCAGCGCGGCCACGAGCAGCACGCCGAGTTCACCCGCAGGCGAGAGGCGCGTGAGCCAGTCTTCGCGCACGAGATTCAGCATCGCGGTGGCGTGGACCTCGACGGCGGGCATGAAGATGAACTTGTCGCTCCACGTGGAAAAGGAGCTGCGGAATTCGTCGCGCCGTTCGCCCGAGTAGCCGGTGATCGGGCGCGCGCCGATGATGACAATTTTGTCGCGGAAGAAATTGGGCGGCGTGCCGTCCGCAAACAGCGCCTGACTGTAGCTGACGTGCGGAATTGTTTGCGGGCCGCCGTAGTAGCGAATCCAGCGTTCCTCGAAGCGGTCGTCGTTTTTTTCCGCGACGGGAAGTTTCAGCAAACGCGCGCCGGCCCACGTCATCGTCACGGCGTCTTCACCGGGTTTGCCGTGGTAATGCTGGCGCACGATGAAGTCATCCTCGGGCCGCAATTGCGCGGTGCCCCACGCGGCGGCGGCCTGGCGGAAGAGCGGGTGCGGCAGCGTGAGCGTGTTCGCATCGATCATGCCCGTGGCGTGTTCGCTCGGGGAATCATCAGCGGCAAGCACCACGCGCCCGCTGTCACGCAGCGCGGCGGCGAACGCTTGATCGGCGGCGGGATTGGGACCGGGATCGCTGAAGACAATGTCGAAGATGACGAGGCGGGCACCCTCGTTTTTGAGGCGTTGAATTAATTTCGCGTGGATCGCGCGGTCCCACGGCGCGTTGAACGGCTGCCCGAGGGCCTTGTGCGAGGC
>JAYVOY010000262.1:0-6392 GCA_043757645.1 Verrucomicrobiota bacterium | reverse complement strand
CCGAAGGCAGTTGCGAAAAGGGATTTTTATCCGCTCGGGATTTACGGGGTGAAGACCAATGACTTCGGCCTGGTGAGCGCGGCGGGGTTCAATGTCGTCTTCGGCGCGCCGGACGCGGCGGTGCTCGAGACGGCGACGCGGCAGGGCTTGCGCGTGATCGCGTATCCGCCGGCGCTGGAGAAAACCAACGCGGCAAGTGCGGCGAATGCGGCACTCGTGCGGCAGGCGGATCGGCATCCGGGAGTGTGGGCGTGGTATTTGGCCGATGAACCGGAGTTGCACCGCGTGTCGCCGGAGGTGTTGCGCGAGCGGCGGCGGGCATTGCGCGACGCGGGCGCGCGCAAGCCGACGGCGGTGGTTTTTTACCGCGCCGGCGAGGCGGTTCACTACGCGGCGGCGAGCGACATCGTGATGGTGGACCGCTATCCGGTGCCGTGGCAACCGCTGGCGGTCGCCAGCGCGCAGTGGCGCCTCGGGCGGCTCACGGCGGGGCCGACGAAGCCGTTCATCGCGGTGTTGCAGGCGTTCGACTGGAGCGTGCATCCGGAGCTGATACCCGGTGAAAAGAATCTGCGGCCGCCGAACCCGGAGGAGTTGCGGTGCCTGGTTTATCAAGCGCTGGCGCAGGGCGCGGATGGGTTGTTTTTCTACGCGTTCGAATCGGGCGCATGGAAAATCCGGGAGCATCCGGTGACGTGGCACGCGTTGCGACGGGTGATCGGCGAGGTGAATGAGCGGCGCGGATTGTTTCTCGCGGAACGGTTGTGGTGGCCGCGCGCAGTCGAGTTGGGCGAGCACGCGGACCGCGTCAATGCGACGTGGGATGCGAGTATCGAGCCGGTGTTGCTGCGCGTGACGGCGGCGAGTCGCACGGTGCCGCCGGGGGATTATCTGCTGTGTGTGAACACGACGCCCGTGGCGCAACTGCTCTCGTTCGGCGTGCCGGCGAAGGGACTGGATTCGTTACCGGTCTTGGGTGAGGACCGGTATTTGCCGGTGGGTGATGATTGGGCGCTGGATGATTTCGCGCCCTATGCGGTGCATGTGTATGGGCCGTTCCGCAGCGGGACGAAATAGAGGGCGAGCGGAAATAGCGGCGCGCGGCGGCGATTCAGCACCGCTGAATTCAAGGCGAAAAATGGAGGACGAAAAATAATGCCTTCGATACCTCCGCCATTTTTCGCCCCCTATTTTTCGCCGGATGTTTCAGGCTCCAATTCACGTCGCGGCGGAGCGCGCGGCGGCCGTCCTTGTCGGGTTCGCCAATGTTCACGAGGCGGACGATGCGGGTTTTGCCCTCCTCGATGGGCACGCTGATTTCCTTGCCGCGCTTGAGTTTTCGGTGGTCCGCTGGTGCCGAGAGGGTCTCAATTTTTGCATCGGTCGTTTTGATGCTTGCCGCTTCTGTGAGTGCAATCATTTACAGACTTCGCAAGCGACTGTGGTCCTGTTGATTCTCGCCGAGGCCCCACATGAATACTTCCCCCGCTTTTTTTGAGATCTTGACCAATTTGGATGGTCGTGGCGACGAATGAGAAACGGACCAGTCGCGATTGCAAATGCGTTCGCTAACGACGCCGGGGAAACTCACCCTCGCCCCAAACGTTGCCACATCCTCTGAAAATGAAACGCCTCCTGCTGTTCGCCCTCGCGCTCACGCCGTGGCCGCTGCGAGCCGCCGAGCCGGACGCGGCGCAATTGCACGCGTGGTATCACCATTTTCGTCGCGGCGCTGTGGTCGAAGGGAAATCGCGGCTGGAATGGTTCCAGGCCGGGCCTGACGCCGGACGAGACGGGACAGTTCGTGATGACGCGCAGTGATGACGACGGCGCGACGTGGTCCGCACCGATCAATCTCACGACGCAATTGAAACGACCCGAGTGGCGCTTGTGCTTCGCCGGTCCGGGGCGCGGCATTCAACTTCGCGATGGCACGCTGCTTCTGCCCGCGCAATTTCGGGACGCGAAGGGAGTTCCGCATTCGTGTTTCATTTCCAGTCGCGATCACGGGACGACGTGGCGCATTTCGCCACCGGCGATCCCCGCGCGGCGCCCGACAAGCGAGGCGCAGGCGGCGGAGTTGCCCGACGGTTCGGTGTTGCTCACGATGCGCGATGAATCCCACAGCGGACAACGGGCGTGGGCGCGGTTTGATTGGCGGACGCAGGCGTGGGGCGAGCCGTGGGTGGCGCGGCCGGACCCGACGTGCCAGGCGAGTTTGCTGCGGCATCCGAACGGCACGCTGCTGTTTTGCAATCCCGCCAACGCGCAGGCCCGCAACACGCTCACCGTCCGCACGAGCCGCGACGACGGCAAAACGTGGAGCGCCGGCCGCGTGCTCGATCCGCGCGGCAGCATGTATTCGTGCATGACCGTGCTGCGCGACGGCCGCATCGCGGTGCTTTATGAGGGCGTGGGCGGATTGATTCTGGCGCGCTTCAGCGGCGAGTGATGGGGGAGTTTTGCCACGAATGAAGGACGGATTGAACGCGGAGAATCAGGGTTTCAACCGCGTTTCATCTGTGCTTAACCGCAACCATGCAATGGGCGGACCGCCGCCATCTCGGCGGCTCACGGCATGGGAAAGTCCGCGGGGGCAAATTGTCCGGGAGCTTTTGGTTCCCTATTCAGTGCGCATTTTGGGCTGCGGAAAATCCGCGCGTCCGCCCCGTTTGGACGGGGTGAGCCGCCGGGACGGCGGCGGTCCTTGTGCATCGTTACGGCTTAACCGCAAACCCGTGAACGCAATATTCCCAAAATCCCGGTGCGCGGTGGCGGCATTCCGCGTGCCCGCGAGGGTGTCGGCGCTGACCGAGGAACGGGCGGCAACGCTGTTTGAAGAAAGGTTTGCGGCACACTCAGCGGGGGTTGGAACTGGATTCGTGAAGAATCGGCCGCGTGGCGAATCGAGAAGTCGGCGCTGGTTCTGCGCGCGCAACCGCGATGGGCGATGCACGCGCGGGAGAATGCCGGCGGACCGGTTGGGCGGATTCGTCTGACCTGTCGGAGGAGCCGCGCCGCTCCACCACCCTCACCGCAGCCGCCAGGTGATGCGCGCCTTGTCCAGATCGTAGGGGGACATTTCCATTTTCACGCGGTCGCCCACCGTCAGGCGCACCCAGCGTTTGCGCATTTTGCCGCAAATCGTCGCGAGCACGAGATGCTTGTTCTCCAATTCGACGCGGAACATCGTGCCGGGCAGCACCGTCGTGACCCGACCTTCGACTTCAATGTGTTCTTCTTTCATGGCTGGCAGACCGGCGGGGGATAAAAAATCGAGACAAAAAAGCGGGGTTCGGTTCAGCCGAACCCCGCCGCGAAATCCAAGGGTCTGGATTAATAGCGACCACGCCCGCCGCCGCCGCCGCCACCACCGGAGTAGCCGCCGCCGCCGCCGCCGCCGCCGCCGCCGTATTCACGACGACCGCCGCCGCCGCCGCCGCCGCCCGTGCGCTCTTCGCGCGGTTTGGCAACGTTGACCGTCAAAGCGCGTCCATCCAACTGCGCGCCGTTCAGGGCGGCGATGGCCTTCTGGGCTTCTTCGGGGGTGCTCATGGTCACGAAACCAAAGCCGCGGGGGCGATTGGTCATGCGATCCATCATCAGGTTGGCTTCCGTGACGGTGCCGTGTGCGGCGAACGCGTCCTGGAGGTCATTCTCCGTGGTATTGAAGGAAAGATTTCCTACAAACAGTTTATTGCTCATGTGATGTAATGACTGTCCGACTAACCGAAACTTTCCACAGACTGTTCCCGAACGCCGGGTCTAAAATCATCACTGAAACAAGTTCACTTGAAGATTCACCATGCCTTGAAAGAGACAAGCTATCTAACAGACGCGGGCCACGCTGGACTCTGCCAAGCGAATAGCAACAACTTTCGCCATTTATTTTTGTTGCCCCGGTGGGAGGCCCCGCCCCGGCGCCATGGATATTCCGCCCCTCCAGCATTTACAACCGCTGCCGCACGGCGCAGAATGCCCCCGCTTTCGGCGAAACTCACATGCCGCGGGCGGGTCAATCAGCAACACAAAATCAAAGTTATGGGCGATAAATCCCCGAAATCCACGCAGAAGAAATCCTCGCAAAAGCAGGCCAAAGTCAGCAGCGCCGCCGACAAGAAGCAGGCGGCAGTCGTCAGCAAAGCGGGCGTTGGCAAGAAAAAGTAACGCCAGTCGGGTTCGTTTTGGCACCCGGTTCCGCCGGGTGCTCACTCCATTCCCAGCCGCCCCGCCGGGGATTGCCCGGCAGTGAATCTGGCCCGTCCAAAGTTGTTCACTTGCGCGGCATCCCGGGACGCTCGAAAGCGGTGTCGCCGCTGCGCTCTGCCACCGCGGTACAAAAGGCGGTAGGGCCGTCGCTGGGCGCGGCCTCGTTTGGAGTTCTCACCTTTTCGGGGCGGGGAAAGTTAGAGCGGGGAACGAGGCCTTGCACAGCAAGGCCCTACCACGGCGCGGTGCGGTAGGACCGCGCTGTGCGCTACTGCTCCCGAATCCGATAGTAGCGTTGGCCGCCACCCGCCACGGGGTCGGTCACGGTCTTCACGGTGCCGTCGCCGATGATGCTGGGCAACGGCTGCCAGTTGGGCGGGGCGATGGAATCGGTGAATTCCAGGAGGTAAGTTTTGCCGGCGGTGGTTTCCACGGAGAGGTTGAAAATGCCGTTGGTCTTGACCGGCGCGAACACCAGAAAGGGGGGATAATCCAGAAGCCGCCTTGGACCGAATGGCGGCTGCCAGTGAGCGGACCAGCGACGGGTTGGCCGAGGGTGCTGCCGAGGGTGAAGTTGCCGCCGGTGCTGAACGTGGTGCCGCCGCCGGCAATGACACTGCGAACGATGGTGAACCTCCCGCCGCTTTGCGCGTGGGCGGTGACTCCGCAAGTGAGGGCGAGGACTAACAAGCAGCCCCGGCAGAACTTCGAGGCGGCCCGTGTGATTACGCTTGCCTCTCCCTCACCCCGGCCCTCTCCCCAGGGGAGAGGGAGAATCGCATTCCGTTTTCCGGCCAACCCGGGCGCTTCAGTTTTACCAAGGCGCGGGCGTAGTGGCTCCCTCTCCCGGCGGGAGAGGGCTGGGGTGAGGGGGAGGGCGGCGGGCCATTCCCCAAAGCACCCGATGTGACCAAGACGGTTGCAGAGCGCGCGGTTCATCGGCCGCCTCCGTTCTGCTGGAGGACGATTTTCTCCAAGGCCTCCAGCCGCTGCTTCAAGCCGGCGATTTCGGCCTCCTTGTCTTTCACGAGGGAGTGCAGCCCTTGGATGGCGGCCAGTGCCACGCCGTCGGCGTCCACGGTGGCGATGTGCTTGTCATCCGTGCCCACATGGAACGCGGTGAAGAAATCCTGCGCCATCGGGCCGATGTGCCGCGTGCCGGTGTCTTGCTTGAACGTCCAGGATTGGATGGGCAGTTCCGTGACGCGCGCCAGCACTTCACGCGGATTCACCGCTGCGAAGTCCTGTTTGGCGTTGCGGTCGCTGGTGGTGTTGAAGGCAGGCGCGCTGACGGTGCCGCTCGCGGTTATGCTGCCAATCACCGATACGGCACCGATAAACTTTCCAGCAGTCGGACCGGAAGCATACACACCGTAGACAGTCCCTTCGCAGTCAACGCCCGTTGGACCTCGGCCACGCACCCCGGCTTGGCCTCCTTGGCCATATACTCCGGCACCGTTTCCGAAGCCGACGACGCCAGAGGAGTTCACTCCTGGAGCCCTGTTTTCACCGTAAACCCCAGCGGCGAAGGACCCGCCCGAATAGCCTGCAAGACCAGAGCCAGCGCCAAGGTTCTGGACGACCAACAACCCGCCGTTGTCAGTGCTGGCGGTGCCTGAAAAAGGCAGCGCAAAACCGGCAGCGCCGGCAGAAATCTCCACGGTGTTACCGTTGGTGGCCAAAAAGATATTGGTCCCGGCAACGATGCCGAAAGCGTTCGTCCCGGATAGCCCTTGGATTCCCTGCGGCCCTTGCGGGCCGACAGCGCCGGTCAGACCGATGGCTCCGGTCAGGCCGATCGGCCCTTGTGGGCCTTGTGGCCCGGTCGCGCCAAAGTCGCCCTTGACGCCCGGCGGTCCCTGCGGACCAACGGCTCCAACCAAACCGTTTGTTCCTTGCGGTCCCGTTGCGCCGGTCGCGCCGTTGTCCCCTTTGACTCCCTGCGGGCCGGTCGCTCCGGTCAGACCGGTCGGTCCACGTGCCCCGGCAGCTCCGGCCGCACCGGTGTCCCCCTTGATCCCTTGGAGGCCCTGCGGGCCGGTGGCACCGGTCAGGCCAAGCGGTCCTTGTGGCCCGGTCGCGCCGGTGTCGCCTTTGATTCCTCGCGGCCCCTGCGGACCGGCGGGCGTCATCGCGTAGAGCGCATACGGAGCGGCCATGATCTGCGCGCGCGGCGTGAGCGT
>JAYVOY010000261.1:0-6414 GCA_043757645.1 Verrucomicrobiota bacterium | reverse complement strand
TTTCCAAATCACCTTGCCGGCGAGATCAAGGCAGGCCGTGCCTTGATGGCCGAAATGCACGTAGAGGCGATCTCCCGCGAGCACGGGCGTGGGGCTGGCCTGGCTGTTTTTCTTGTGTCCCTTCGAGATGTCATCCTGAAAAACATCGGCGGCCCAGAGGGTTTTTCCGTTGGTCGCGTCGAGGCACAAAGTCTGGAGCGTTTGCTTCGTGGCGTTCTTCGGTTGCACGGCGGACGTGAGATACACGCGGCCATTGTGCAGCACGGGCGAGGACCAACCATTGCCGGGAATCTCCTGCCGCCACGCGACGTTTTGGTTCGTGCTCCAAGTTGTGGGCAGCGGCTCCAGCGTGGAATGACCCTGCCCCGTGGGGCCGCGAAACTCGGGCCAACTGTCCGACGCGTGGGTGGAAAAAATGGCGGTGACAACAGACGTGGCGCAAAGCCACCAATGGAATCTCATGCGGCGGAGGATGCGTGGCGTGCGCGGCAGCGTCAAGGCGCACAAGCCCGGCCCGAAGCAGCGCCGGGCTTCCCGAAGTTGTGGGTGGGAGCGCGGCCGGTGCGGAGCACCAGCCGCGGCGCGTGACCCGCCGACGGCCCGCGGAAACCCGCCGCGACCGCGACGTGACGTGGCCGCCGCGGCGGGTCTCGGCGACACCGCCGCGCGCCGGAATTCCACCGACTCGGAGCTTGTCGAAGCCGGGAACGCTGACCACTCTCCCGCCTGCGGTTCGGTTTTTGATGCGCTCGTAGCTCAATTGGATAGAGCTTCTGACTTCGAATCAGAAGGTTACAGGTTCGAGTCCTGTCGAGCGCACCATTTGAAATCAAGGGGGACTGAGGGGGGCTTTGAGTTTTAAGAATTTGGCAATCGGATACTGCGATGGGACACCGTTTGGTGTGAACAACCGCCAAGTGGCGAGCCGAGCCAAGGCAACAAAACCGAAGCTCTGGCAGAAAACTCCTGAGCCGTAACGATGCCGTAGGACCACCGCCGTCCCGGCGGCTCACACCGTCCAAACGGGGCGGAGGCGGGCATTTTCCGCAGCGCAAAGTGTTCACTGAATAGTGAACCAAAAGCGCGCGGACAATTTGCCCCCTCGGACTTTCCCACGCCCTGAGCCGCCGAGACGGCGGCGTTCCTACTGCATCGTTACGGTTCAGGCGCGCGAACGGACGCGGCCCCCGTACCGCTTTGCCCCTTCGCGCGCCCCGGCGAAATTCGATCCCGCCAAAGTCGCCTTGCATCATGGTGCTTGGTCATTCCCTGAGCCTTTGAGCTTTGAGCTTTGAACTTCTCCCCCACCCACCCGCCCCGTAAGCTCCGCCCGTGTTTCGTCCCTGCATCGATCTCCACGAGGGCGCCGTGAAGCAAATTGTCGGCGGCTCTCTTTCGGACAACCCCGCCACGCTGCGCACCAACTTCGTCTCCGAACGCCCGAGCCGCTGGTTCGCCGAACTCTACCGGCGCGACCAACTCCCCGGCGGCCACGTCATCATGCTCGGCCCCGGCAACGACACCGCCGCGCGCGAAGCCCTCGCCGCCTATCCCGGCGGACTCCAGATCGGCGGCGGCATCAATCTCGACAACGCCCGCGCGTGGCTCGCCGCCGGCGCCTCGCACGTCATCGTCACCTCGTGGGTTTTCCGCGCGGGCCGCATCGACTGCGACCGCCTCGAATCCCTCGTCAAAGCGATCGGCAAACAACGCCTCGTCCTCGACCTCAGTTGCCGCCAGCGCGACGGCCAATACTGGGTCGTCACCGATCGCTGGCAGAAATTCACGACGCTCGCGCTCAACCCCGCCGCGCTTGAACAACTCGCCGCCCACTGCGACGAATTCCTCATCCACGCCGCCGATGTCGAGGGCCTCTGCCGCGGCGTGGACCTCGCGCTCGTCGAGCAACTCAGCCGCTGGGTCCCGATTCCCACGACCTACGCCGGCGGCGCGCGCGCGCTCGCCGACCTTGAGGAAGTCACCCGCGTCAGCGCGGGCCGCATCCATCTCACCATCGGGTCCGCCCTCGATATTTTCGGCGGCTCTGGAATTCGCTACGCCGACGCCGTCGCCTTCAATCGCCGAATGAACCCCGTGGCGAACCCACCACCGCGGCCAGCAACTTAACCGTAACGATGCAATTGGCGGACCGCCGCCGTCTCGGCGGCTCACGGCGTGGGGAGTCCGCGAGGGCAATCCACACTTCAGCCTTTGGTTCCCCATTCAGGGAACATTCTGCACCACTGCAAATGCGCGCCTTCGCCCCGTTTGGACGGGGTGAGCCGCCGAGACGGCGGCGCCACGACCGCAGCGTTCCGGCTTAAAAAAAAGCGTGGCCCACGAAACACACGAAAAGAAAATCCCCTCAACTCGTGGCCCATGCACAGGAACAGGGCATTCGTTCGGCGGCCACCAAACTTGATTCGTTCTTTTGTTTTCGTGTGTTTCGTGGGTTTCGTGGGCCATTTTGTTTTTGCAATCAAGCCCCGCGCCCCAGCCGCCGATGTAACCGGAAAATCCCTTTCGTTCTCGAACACGCGCGCACACCCTCCGGTCCAACACCGCCGCACCCTATGACGATCATTCAAGCCCTCGCCGCCGAGCACGTCGTGTTTCACAACATCTTCGATCACCTCGAACACGCCGCGCCGAAACTCAAGACTGTCGCCGAAGTCCGCGCCCTCGCCGGCCTGCTGGAATCGCTCCTCAAAGTTCACTCCCGCATCGAGGACGAACTCCTCATGGAACCCCTCGAACCCAATCTCATCCAGCTCGGCCAGCACGATAATTTCCACGCCGAGCACGAGCAAATCGACGCCGACCTCGCCACGCTCGCCCGCGTCCGCAACGTCGCCGAGGCCCGCAAAATCCTCCTCCGCGCCGTCCTCGCCTCGCGCCATCATTTCGACAAAGAAGAGCGCATCATCTTCCCCCTCGCCAAGCGCCTGCTCACCGCCAAGACCCTCACCGCGCTCGGCAAGCGCTGGCGCGACCAACGCCACGCCCTCGCCTCGGAAAGCTGAGGCACGGAGTCCCGGCTTCAGCCGGTGGGCCGTTTGCCGTGGCAGAGGCGCTGGGAACTCACCAGAGTTTGGCGAATGCGTCCGTCCCGCCGCCTGAAGGCGGGACTCCGTGCCAAGTGGGTCACCGCTCCGCCACCCGCCCCGCCAGCACCTTCCGCGACGGCACATAATGCGCCACGAACTCGCGCCGAAACTCCGCGAAAGTCCCCGCCGCCAGGTGCGTGCGAATGTCCTGCATCACGCGCAGAAACATGTGGCTGTTGTGAATGCTCACCAACCGCAGCCCGAGAATTTCATTCACGTTCAACAGATGCCGCACGTAAGCGCGCGAAAAATTCCGGCACGCAAAACACGGGCACCCCGCCTCGATCGGACCGAAGTCCAGCTTCACCGCGCCACCCTTGATCGCGTATGTGCCCTTCGCCGTGAAGGCCGTGCCGTTGCGCGCCACGCGCGTCGGCAGCACGCAGTCGAACATATCCACGCCGCGCGCGACCAACTCCACCAACTGCGCCGGCGTGCCCAGCCCCATTGCGTACCGCGGCAGTTGCGCCGGCAAAAACGGCTCCGCCAATTCCACCGCCTTCATCATCTCCGACTCCGGCTCGCCCACGCTCACGCCGCCGATCGCGTAGCCATCGAACTCCATTTTCACCAACGCCTGCGCGCACGCGCCGCGCAGCGCCGGATCGCACCCGCCCTGCACGATGCCGAACACCAACTGCCCCGGCGCGCGCGCTTGCTCGCGACACTCCGCCGCCCAGCGAATCGTGCGCTCCACCGCGAGCCTGGCCTCCTGGTTCGTGCAGCCGTGCGGCGGGCATTCGTCGAACACCATCGCGATGTCCGAGCCGAGCGTGCGCTGAATCGCCATCGCCTCCTTCGGCCCGAGAAACAACGGCGAGCCATCCAAATGCGAGCGAAACTCGACGCCGTGCTCCTTGATCTTCCGAATCTTGGCGAGGCTGAACACTTGGAATCCGCCGCTGTCCGTGAGAATCGGCAGCGGCCAGTTGATGAATTTATGCAACCCACCCGCCGCCGCGATGATCTCCATCCCCGGGCGGATGCTCAGATGATACGTGTTGCCGAGAATGATCTGCGTGCCCATCTCGACCAGCTCGCGCGGATCGAGCGCCTTCACGCTCCCCTGCGTGCCCACCGGCATGAACACCGGCGTGTCGATCACGCCGTGCGCCGTGGTCAACCGCCCGAGACGCGCCTTCGTGGCGGAATCCGTTTTCAACAGCTCAAACATCGCGGCGATTCAGACAGGGAAACCCGCGTGTGAACACGGATTTTTCCCGCGCCACGCCCGCGCGTGAGACAGCGCCACAAGGTTCAACGCAGCGGCGCGGAGAACGCGGAGGTTCGCTGAGCCGTAACGATGCAGTAGGTAGGACCGCCGCCGTCTCGGCGGCTCCGGGTGTGGGCAGTCCGCGCGGGCCATTCACACGGCCGCTTTTGGTTCACTGTTCAGGGAACATTTTGAACTGCGGAAAATGCCCGCCGCCGCCGCCTTTGGACGGTATGAGCCGCCGAGACGGCGGCGCTCCTACGGCATCGTTCCGGCTCAATGCCCGCCCGTGACCGTGTAGCCCTGCCGCCGCAAATCCTCCGCGAGTTCGGCCTCCAGGATCAGCGCCGCGTCGTAGGGCATCGGATTCAAGTGCGCGAACAGCTCGGGCAGCAGGCGCACGCCGTGCTTTTTCACCGCCCACGCGGCTTGAATTCCGTTGCGATGATTCGCGAAACGTTCCTCCGGTTGCAGCCCCGTCATGCCGACATACACGCACGGTTTGCCGGGCTGGCGCGCGGGATTTTCGCGGCGCACTTTGCGCGCGCGCGACCTCGGGACGCAGCAGCACCACATAAACATTGTGGTGATACTCCGGCCCGCGCGCCTCCTTGCGCGCCGCGCGGCGGTGTTCCTCGAAGACGTTGCGGCGCTTCATGGACGCGGTCGTTCGCGCTCGAAAAACTCCAGCCACGCCGCCATCAACGCGTGCCAGTAATCCTCGAGCAAGCGCCCGCTTTCATCGTGATCGTAATTGAAACCCCACGGCTGAAACGCGCGCCCCGACGGGTGCCGCACGAACCCGCGCCCATCCGCCGTCACGCGAATCTCCTCGAGCATGGGTCGCGTGGTCGCGGCGAATCCCGTCGGCACAACGAACGCCAGCAGCAGCGCGAGAAACAGCGGCCCCGCCCCGACGCGCCGCGAGAACGGTGTCGATCGGTCCCAATCCGTCTGCTCAATTGCACGCCACATAAACGCGGAGTTTAGTGCGCCCGCGCGCGTTGGGAATGGCGATCACGAAAGACACAACCCGCGCGGGCGCGACGCGGGGCGGAGCGCTGATCTCCAGATCGGCGCTCCGAATTTCGGGGGCGTTTCTCCCGACACACTTTTTGTCCGCTGGCAGCCCCTTCCATTTGCGTAAGCGCATCACCAAAGTTTCCCCGCCTAGACACCACGCGTTTTCCGTCTCGGCTCTTTAACTTTTCAATCATCCACCGTTCACTGCACCCCAATGAACACCGCCGCCGTCGCTCACCTGCAAACCGATCCCGTCATGGCCGCGATCATCGCGCGCGTCGGGCACATTGATCTCACGCCGCGGCGGCTGCCGCCGTTTCAATCGATCGTGCAGGCGATCATTCATCAGCAACTCAGCGGCAAGGCGGCAGAGACGATTCTGCGGCGATTTCAGGAACTTTTTCCCAGCGCGAAATTTCCGACTGCGGAAGCCGTCGCGCGTCTGAACCTCGAGACCCTGCGCACCGCGGGCGTGTCGCGGCAGAAGGGCGGCTACCTCCTCGACCTCGCGCGGAAGACGCTCGACGGCATCGTGCCCACGCTCGCCGAGTGCGATGGCCTCGCTGACGCCGAACTCATTGAGCGGTTTACGTGCGTGAAAGGCGTCGGGCGCTGGACCGTGGAGATGCTCCTCATTTTCAATCTCGGCCGACCCGACGTGCTGCCGGTTCACGACCTCGGCGTGCGGCGCGGCTATCAAGTGGCCTATCGCAAACGAAAAATGCCCGAGCCGAAAAAACTCGAAGTCATCGGGCGGCGCTGGGCGCCGCATCGCACGCTCGCCGCGCGCTATCTGTGGCGCGCGGCGGATGAGCCGGTGGGGTGAAGAGTGAGATGATTTTTCGGTGCGGTGCGGATTCATTGGAGTCTCTCAACCGTAACGATGCAGTCGGACCGCCGCCGTCTCGGCGGCTCACACCGTCCCAACGGGGCGCGGGCGCGGATTTTCCGCGGCCCAAAAGGCTCACTAAATAGGGAACCAAAAGCGCGCGGACAATTGGGACGGTGTGAGCCGCCGAGACGGCGGCGGTCCGACTGCATCGTTACGGTTGAGAGACTCCAATGAATCCG
>JAYVOY010000260.1:0-6419 GCA_043757645.1 Verrucomicrobiota bacterium | reverse complement strand
CCCCGCATATCCGCGAGGAACGGCAGCGCCAGCCGATACGCATCCAGCGCGGCGAAATCCACCTCGGCGCTGATCACGCCCTCGCGCTCGCCCGCGTCCGCGACGATCTCGCCGTGGTGATTCACGATGAGGCTGCGCCCGCAGTAACGGTGCTTCGGATCCGTGCCGATGCGGTTCACGCCCGCGACCCAGCACTGATTTTCAATCGCGCGGGCTTGCAGCAATTTCACCCAATGGGCGATCCGCACCTCGGGCCAGCTCGCGATCACCGTCAGCAACCGCGCCCCGGCACGCCCGGCGGGCCGGAAGATTTCCGGGAAGCGCAAGTCGTAACAAATGAACGGCGACACCAGACAATCGCCCCACGAAAACAGAATCGGCCCGCTGCCCGCCTCATACGCCGCCGCCTCGCCGCCCGGCGCGAACGGCTGCGTCTTGCAATAGCGCGCCACCTCCGCGCCGCCCGGCGCGAACCCCACCGCTTCATTGCGCCCGCGCCCATTCGCGCCCGTGCCCACCACGCCGCCGAGGAGATAAACGCCCAACTCGCGCGCGGTCGTCGCGAGAAATTTTTCCGTCGCGCGCGCCGTTCCCTCCGCGATGCCCGGCACATTCATGCTGAACCCGCACGCAAACATCTCCGCCAAGAGCACCAGCGACCCGCGGGGAATGTTCGCCGCCGCGAGCAGCGCCTTCACCTGGGCGTGATTGGCCGCGGGATTTTCCCAAACGATGTCGTGCTGGCAGCAGAAGATTTTCATGGGCGAATTGAAACCAAGTTCGACGCCCGGTGGCGAGCGTGGCGTTGTGAGGTGGTGCGCGTCTTCCACCCAATCGCCGAACACCTTATCCGCAACCATGCAATTGATGGAGCGCCGCCGTCTCGGCGGCTCCCGGCGTGGGAGAGTCCGAGAGGGCAAATTGTCCGCGCGCTTTTGGTTCCCGATGCAGTGCCATTTGGGGCCGCGGAGAATCCGCGCGTTGCGCAGTTTCAGATAGACCTCCACGAGCATCAACTCCGCGATCACCACGTCCCGCCGCTCCGCGAGGGATTCGAGAAAGGCGGCGGCGACGGGTTGTTCGCTGGCGTCGGCGTTGGCCGCGTGGATGGCCAGATTGGTGTCAAAGGAAAGCATGGGGATTCAGTCCTCGTGGGACAGCTCGGTCCACTTCTCGGGCGGGGCGAGAAACGGACCCAGATGATGCGGGGCGGGCGGGCGCCACGCTTTCCCGCGGCTCCGGGGGGGCGGGATTCACGGTGGTCATGTATTCGAGTCCGCGCCGGACAATCTCGGCGAAGGACCATTCCTTGGCGGCCGCCACCTGCTTGGCGCGGTTGAACAACTCGTCGGGAATCTGGACTTGGGTTTTGATCATGCTGGCAAATTGCCATGATGGCGATTGAGCGGCAACGGGGGGGGCGCGGACTTCCCAGTCCGCTGGGTCGCACGGCTTCCGGCCTGCGGACCGTCCGTGCGGCCCACGTTTGCGGGCCTGCCACACCCCGCCGATTAGAAATCGGCGACACGGTGGCCGGCGAGGTCCCGGCGGACGGAATGCCGTTTCGAGCCAACGTGGGCTTGGGACCTTACGCGGTGCTCATCCTGTCACAGGATCGGGGTTGAACCCGAATTCCGAAATGAGAATGGGGAGCGCACGCGGCCCGCGTGCGGGTTTGGGCGGCCCGCCCAAACCGTCGTGTCCCAGTTCTAACTTTCTTCCCCGCGCCAAAATGTGAGTGGAACGAGGTTTTCGGCGGGCCGCCGAAAACGGCACGCCAGCGGCGTGCGCTCCCCGTGCCGCGGCGCGGCTCGCAACGCCGACTTCGGAGTTCGGGTTGAAGGAGAAAGCCGGAAATGGCTGCGGGGAAGTCATCGCACTTCAACCCGGCGATGGCACCGCCCGCCGTCTTTGTGGGAGACGACGTAAGCAGACTCCAATCCTTCCTCTTCCCGGCTGAAGTTAGAGCCTCCTCGCGTCGGCTCCCACAAGGCGGTGCGGCAACGCCCGTCACTGCTGGTTGTCTTCAGTCCCGTGGGGATTTTCTTCGTCACTGACACCCGCCGGGTCCACCGGTTCCTCCGCCTCCTCCACCGGCTTGCGCGCCGCGATCATGCCGCAGACCGAACCGGCGGCGAACGCCACGCAACCGTAGCCCAGCGCGATCACGTCACGGTACTTGCCGCCGCCCGAATAGAAAACCGCCGCCGTGATCAACCCCCACAGGATCCCGCCCAAAATCAATCCCGAGAAACGCCCGACCACAAACTTCGCGATGCCAAAGAGGCAAAGCACCAGCGCCACCCCGCCCACGACCAGCGCGGTTTTCGACGGCAGTTGGTAGTTGAAGCTGGCCAGCAGAAGGGGCGCGTTCATGGATGAAATCCCGGGGCAAATTGTCAACCGTCCGACCACCCAACGCCGCCACCCGCTCGGAATGAAAAACCCGCCGTGGCTCGCAAAGTCTTTCCGTGAACCGGAGCGCCGCGCACCGGCTCGGCGGGTTCGATCGGCTTGGGGGACGCGCCGAGCAAGTGCCCGGCGCTCCGACGGCTACCGCCTCATTTCGCGCCGGCGGCGGCGATCAATTTTTCCAGCCGCCGGCCATATTCGACGAAGTTTTCCCGCGTCGCGTCGTCGGGCGTCGCCTTCGCCGCGGTGTCGTGGAAGACGACGACCATGTGCGGTTCGATGCTGATGCCGGCGTGGTAACCACGGGCGAACGCGTCGCTGAGAATGTCGAGCACGCGGCCCTCGCCCTCGCCGGGCCAGTTGTAATCGGCGTCATTTTTGGCCGGGTTCCACGTCGCGTCCTTGACGTGGATGTGCGCGGTGTGGTCGCGGAGTTGGGTCCAGAATTCAAACGGGTCCTGGCGTTTCCACGGTTTGGCGCCGCTGCGGTCGAAATTGAAAATCGGATTGGCGGTGTCGAAGACCCACTTGAGGCCGGGCGCCTTGTCGAGAATGTCCAGCGCGTGCTGCCAGCTCATGCCGCCGTAGTTCATGCAGTTCTCGTGGACGGGCTGGATGCCCGCGTCGAGGAACATATTCGTCACCTCGCGCACGCGCGCGAACACCGGCGCGGGGATCGTCGCGTCGTCGTCCTTGGGCTTGAAGCTCATGATGCGCACGAAGCGCGCGCCGACCTTTTGCATCCGCGGAATCGCGCGGCGGACCTCGGCGACGGTGACGTCGAACGGCGTCTCGACGGTCTTCGCCCAGTTCATGATGGTCGAGCCGAAGCAGTAAACGCCGAGGCCGTTTTCCTCGAGCTGCGCCGCTGCGCGGTCGAACGCCGCGTCGGGAATGTCATGAAAATTCCCCTTCGCAAAGCCCGCGACCTCGACGCCGCGCATCTCGATGAACTTCCATCCGAGTTCGCGCGTGGCCTGAATTTGCGATTCGAGTTTGCCGCCCGCCTCGTCGCCGATGCCCATTAAGTGCATAAGAAAAATCCCGTGTGTTGGTTGCCGTTATTCGCGCTCGACGCCGCTGTTCCAAACTTTGAACAACTCCTCGGCGCTCGGAACCTTCAGCGGGCGCACGATGCGGAACCCGAGGAACTGCGCGTCGGTGAGATACCAAATGCTCTTCGGAAGCTGCGGGTCCTGCTGCTTCCACGATTTGTCCGAGCCGCGGCGCGCGGCGCTGCGGAGCTTGTCGGGATCATCGTCCCACGAACCGCCCTTCACGACGTGCGGATAGGGCTTGGTGCCCTTGTTCCACGGATTGTCGAGGAGCGCCTCGGTGAACTTCTCGAAGTTCGGTTCGTAGCCATCGAGGCACCATTCGGCGACGTTGCCGTGCATGTCGTAAAGGCCCCACGGATTGGCCTTCTTCAAACCGACTTTGCGATATTTGAAATCGCTGTTCTTCTCGAACCACCCGTAGTCTTTGAGCAGCACTGCATCATCGCCGAACGAATACGCCGTCGTCGTGCCCGCGCGGCAGGCGTACTCCCACTCGGCCTCGGTGGGCAGGCGGTAATACTCGCCGGTCTTCGCGCTGAGCCATTGGCAATATTTGCTGGCCGCGTGATGCGTCATGCTGATGGCGGGGAAATTGTCCTTGCCCATGCCGAAGCTCATCTCGACGTAGGGTTTGGTCGGACGCGCGACGGCGTCGGAAACCTTGTCCACGTCCGCGTCGGTCTGGAGCTTGTCTTTGAACTTCCGCTCGGCATCGACATACATGAACAGCTCGAACTCGTTCCACGTGATCTCGTATTTGCCCATCCAAAAC
The DNA here is from genome assembly GCA_043757645.1 of Verrucomicrobiota bacterium. Lineage (GTDB taxonomy): Bacteria > Verrucomicrobiota > Verrucomicrobiia > Limisphaerales > BJHT01 > BJHT01. The sequence goes on along the minus strand of JAYVOY010000260.1, from coordinate 2,177 downwards.
GGATCAATCTTCACGCGGCGCTGCGGGCCTTCGTCGGCTTTGCGCGATTTTTCCGTCGCGGGACTGCCAAGGACAAATTCGCCCGCGGGAATCGGGACGAGGGAATATTGCACGTCCGTGCCGGCGACGAGATTGGTGTAGGGCTTCATGTCGGCGGCGGCGGTGACTTTAAGAGTCGCGGTGATGAGCTTGTGAATGTTGGCGACGGTTTCCGCCTCGTTCGCGCCGGGGGCTTCCTCTTTTTTCTTTTGCGTCAGCACCAAACCATCCGGCCAGTCCGCGCCCTGCTCGATCCAGCCGGCGAGCAAATCAGTGACCTCTTTGGGCAACGGGCCGCCCTTGGCCTTCGGCGGCATCACGGCCTCGTCCTCGGCGCTGAGGATGGTGGAGGTGTAGAGCCGGCTTTCCTTGGGCTTGCCGGGAATCACGCCCGCGCCGTTTTCGCCGCCTTTGAACGCCAGTTCGCGCGTGTCCATCCGCAGCGAACCTTTGGCGTGGGTGTCGCGATGGCACGCGACGCAGTTGAACTCGAAGAGGGGTTGAATGTCCTTCACGAAATCCACGCGCCGCACGGTCTTGAGCGCCACGCCCGCGGGCCAGACCGCGCCCTGTTCAATCCACGCCTTGAGAATCTCCGTCTGCGCGGGCTTGAGCTTCACTTCCTTTTTCGGCGGCATCACGTCGTCGTGATCCGGCGCGAGAATCGTGCTCGAGTACAGTTTGCTGTCGGCGGGTTTGCCGGGCGCCAAGGCGGTGCCGCTGCTGCCGCCCTTGAGCGCGGCCTCGCGCGTGTCGAGGCGGAGCTTGCCCTTTTGTTGCTCCTCGCCGTGGCATTTCAAGCAGTTGAGTTCGAGCAACGGTTTGACCTGCCTGGTGAAATCGACGGGATCCGCCGCGCGCACGGATGCGCCGGTGGCAACGAGGGCGGCGAGGGCGAAAGTTTGTACAAGTTTCATGGTCGTAAAGCGCGGCGATTTTTGGCGGCGCACCAATGAAAGTCAACGCTGCGGGGCGCGCTCCGCGGCACCGAGCCGCGAGCGTTCTCGCTGCCAAAACCCATTGCCCCCCGCGCCCTTCCGCGCTCCAATCGCCGCGTGATTCCTCCGCCCATTTCTCCGCCCCGCCCCGCGCGACGCTGGCCGCGGCTTGTCGCCATCGTGCTCGCCGCAGTGTGCCTGGGCGCGTGGGTCGCGTGCCAGGCGTTGCACCCGGGGCCTTATCGAGCGCCGGAGCCACTGCCCGATTCCAAGCTGCTCGACATCCATTGTCACACCGCGGGCATTGGCGGCGGCGACAGCGGTTGCTTCATTTCCAAGGCGATGGAGTCGAGTTGGAAACTACGCATCTACCTGAAAAGTTTTGGCACCAGCCGCGCGGAACTTTTGGAGAAAGGCGACGCGCACGTCGTGCAACTCATCTCGCGGCAACTCGCCCAAAGCCGTCACGTCGGGCGCGCCATTCTGCTCGCGCTGGACGGCGTCGTGGATGACCAGGGCCAACTCGATCGCGCCCGCACCGAGGTTTACGTGCCCAACGAATTCATCGCGCGCGAAACCGCCAAGACCACGAATCTCCTCTTCGGCGCGAGCATCAATCCGCTGCGCAAAGACGCGCTCGAACGCCTCGTCTGGGCCAAGGCCAACGGCGCGAAACTCGTGAAGTGGATTCCCAGCGTCATGCAGTTCGACCCCGCCGACGAACGCCTCACGCCCTTTTATCGCAAGCTCGTCGAACTCAAACTCCCGCTCCTCACGCACGGCGGACAGGAGCGCTCCTTCACCCAGGCCCGCGACGAATTGTGCGACCCGCAGCGCCTGCATCTCCCGCTCCAACTCGGCGTCACCGTCATCGTCGCGCACATCGCCTCGACCGGCGCGAACGACGGCGAGCGCGACACGCGGCGTCTGGCGCGCATGATGGGCCAATACACAAATCTCTTCTCCGAAATCTCCTCGCTCACGCAGGCGAATAAATTCGGCTATTTGAAGGAAGCCCTCACGCTCCCCGAGTGGCAGGGCCGCTTGCTCTACGGCACCGACTACCCGCTCATCCGCACCGCGCTCGTCTCGCCGTGGTACTTCCCGCGGCAACTCACGCCCGCCCAAATGCGCGCACTCGACGCCATCGAAAACCCGTGGGACCGCGACGTCGCCTTGAAGCAGGCGCTCGGGGTGCCG
>JAYVOY010000259.1:0-6445 GCA_043757645.1 Verrucomicrobiota bacterium | reverse complement strand
GCCAGAGTTTGCCCAAGGACAGCAAGACCAGCGGCCGTTTGGAACTCGGCGGCTGGGTCGCCGATCCCGCGAATCCATTGACCGCGCGCGTGCTGGTGAACCGGCTGTGGCAGCATCATTTCGGGCGCGGCCTCGTGACGACGCCGAATGATTTTGGCGCGCGCGGCACGCGGCCGTCGCATCCGGAATTGCTCGATTATCTCGCGCGGCAATTGGTGCAAAGCGGTTGGTCGATGAAGTCGATGCACCGGCTGATGCTGCTCTCGCACACGTGGCAACTCAGCAGCATCGGCGACAGCGCGGGCACGCCGGACGCCGCGCCCGTGGCCGCAGGCGACTGGCTCACGCGCGGCGTGCAGAATGATCCGAACAATCTCCTCTGGTGGCACGCCGACCGGCGGCGGCTCGACGCCGAGGCGATTCGCGACGCGCTGCTGTTTGTCGGTGGCAACCTCGACACCACGCCGGGCGGCGAGCATCCGTTTCCCGCGGTGAACACGTGGGGTTTCACGCAGCACAACCAGTTCTTCGCGGTGTACGACAACAAGCAGCGCACCGTCTATCAGATGCAGCAGCGCCTGCGGAAACACCCGTTCCTCGCGCTGTTCGACGGCGCGGATCCGAACTCGAGCACCGCCGTGCGCGACCCGAGCACGACGCCGTTGCAATCGCTCTTCATGATGAACGACAAGTTCGCGCACGAACAAGCCGCCCTCTTCGCCGCCCGCGTCCTGCGCGCCGAGACCGACGATGCCCGCCGCGTCGAACGCGCCTTCCTGACCGCCTACGCGCGTCCGCCGCTGCCGGAGGAAACGCAGGCCGCGCAAACTTATCTGCGCCAATTCAGCGACAAACTCGCCGCCCGCAAAACCCCCGCCGCGCAAATCCCCGCGGACGCTTGGGCCAGCTTCAGCCGCGCGCTGCTGGGGGCGAATGAGTTTTTGTATGTGGATTGAGCAAGCGTGAAACGAATCCTCAAATTTTCACTCTTGGGAGTGCTGGCGCTGATTCTCGGGATCGTCGCTTACTTTGAGTTGATCTATCCCGCGATTTTTTATCCGCTCAAAAAGCACGAATCGGTTCAAATTCTCACGAACGCAAAAGGGACCAATGAACTCGCGCAGTCGGTTGGTCGCTACGGTTTGATGATGCAACTCACCAATGGTGGCTGGATCGCCATTCGGTATTCCGACTTGCATGCCGGTGGCATCCGATCGTGTGCTATCGCCCGCGACAGCGAAGGCAACTGGTTTGAGAGTGACCGACACTTTTGTGCCGCGTTGGCACTTTGGCCCCGGAAAAGAGAGAGGTTGTTGGCCATCGAGGCTGAGATCCGAAGGGAAAGTCCTGAATCGCTCACGAATAGCCTTTCCAGCGCGGTTGCTGGCAATGGCGGTCCACGGTTGGACAACAAAATCTCGGCCGTGGAATCCGCACCCAGCATGGCGGAAGCGAGGATCGCACTCGAGAAGCTCGGCTTCAAAGCGATGGTCAAATGAACAGCCGAGGTACGAACCTCCGGATTATGCGCGTTGAAACCGCCGAGGTCTTGACGGAGCGTCGGGTTGTGAATCGCGAGGAGTGGAAACGGACGCTCGGCGATTGGCAAAAGTCCACCGCCAAAGCGCTCAATCCCTTGAGCGTGACGTTGAACGGCAATGCGGCGATCACCGCGACCTTTGTCGAGTTACCCCACGCGATGCTGGGAACTTTGATGCTTGCGTCACCGGGCCGTCTGCAATTCGGAGCCGACGGTTCGTCGGGGCAGACCTTCGTGATCGAACGGAGCACCAACCTCAACACGGCGGTGTGGGTGCCGGTGGTCACGAACACGCTGCCATTTATCTTCACGGAAGAGCCGGGCCTGACCAACCGGCAACGGTTCTACCGGGCCATCCGGCCCTGAACCCGGGGACTTTTTCCGTGGCCTGTGCTACCCATCCCGGCACCGACGAGTTTTGGTTTTCGGGTTGAACGCGCATTTCCAGGGCACCCAAATCGGCGGATAAGCCGGGGAGAAGAGGCTTTGGTTCCGTGCCTGTCGGTCGGCTCATGGTTTCCGCCCATCTACAACCTGTAGAAGAAGAGAAGTGCGTGATTAATCCGTGCCAGCCGCGTTGGCACCGGTTGAAATAAATTTCTTATCCGCCGATTTGGGGGCAGACCTTCCGTTGACAATATGTAGCCTGTCGGCTACGGTCGTTTGGTGATTGAAATCCGCAAGACCGAGTTCTTTGCCGAGTGGCTCGACGGCTTGCGCGACCTCCAAGCGAGGGCGCGTATCCAGACAAGGATTGAACGCCTTGCGATGGGAAACCCCGGAGACGTGAAGCCGGTTGGCGCAGGAGTTTCGGAGTTGCGAATCAACTACGGTCCCGGTTACCGGGTGTATTTCGTGAGGCGAGGGCAGGAGTTGATCATTCTTCTGGCTGGCGGGAATAAGAGCACCCAAGCCAGAGACATAAACACCGCCTTGCGCCTCGCCCGGTATCTCTCGGAGTAATGGTTATGAAGAAAATCAAATCTACCCGCTATGACGTTGCCGAACATCTCCGGACGCCCGAGGAGATGGCGGCATATCTGGAAGCGTGCCTTGAAGAAGCGGACGGCGATGCCGCGTTTATTGCCAAGGCACTCGGCGATATCGCCCGCGCCAAGGGCATGACGCAGGTGGCGCGCGATGCCGGATTGTCCCGTGAAAGCCTCTACAAGGCGCTGTCCGGCGACCGCAGCCCCGGCTTTGACACGATCCTTAAGGTGGTCAGGGCGCTTGGGCTGAGGTTGCATGCCGAGGCCAGTGAAGGGTGAGCACGGCACCTAACCCGAATCCATGAAGTTGAGGCCGGGGAACATCCGCCTCGGGCGTGTGAATTTGTACTACGCCGTCCAAGCGCAGCGGTTCGGGGAAAGGCAGATTGGGAAACGAGGCCGCGCGCACAACGCGGCCCACCGGGTGTTGGAAACCCTTCCCTCGATGACTAGTGGATTTGCCGTGAGCCGCTGATTGCAATTGCCCCGCACGCGTGTATTACACCGGTGAATTCAGCCTTCCCCCTATGAATGCCCAGCTTAAGCAGCGTCTGGAACCCGTGGTCGAAATGCAGCGGCGGCTGGGCTATTGGCGCGGGTGGGTGGCGTGCTGGGTGGTCGCGCTCGCGGTGGTGATCGGGTTGTTGGTGGCGCAGAAAATCAATGGCTGGCCGGTGGCCCATGCGGTGTTGCTGGTGGCGATGCTGGCGGCGACGGCGTGCTGGGTGTTGCGGTGGCGCGCGCGGCAGGTGCCGGCGGATTATCGGGCGGCGGCGCGGTTGATCGAGGAGGAGCATCCGGATTTGGGTTCGCTGCTGTTGGCGGCGCTGGAGCAGACGCCGGCGGATGGCGCGACGGAGTTGGGATTTTTGCAGGAACGCGTGGTGACGGAGGCGGTCGCGCACGGAGAGCGCGCGCGCTGGGGCGCGCGGTTGAACGAGCGTTTGCTGCGCGTGCAGTGCGCGTGTCTGGCGGTGTTCGGTTTGTGCGTGGGACTTTTTTCGCTCGCGGGTCGGCCGGTGGCGCTGGCCACGGGGGTGCCGCCGTTGACGAGCACCGTGCGTGCGGGCGTGACGGTGACGCCGGGTGACGCCGCCATCGAACGCGGCAGCGGCGTGGTGGTGCTCGCGGAGTTCCAGGGCCTCGTGCCGCCGGACGCGACGCTCGTGCTCACGACGGCGCAGGGGCAGCAGCGGCGTGTTCCGCTCGCGAAGAATCTGGCGGACCCGGTTTTCGGCGGGACGCTGCCGGAGGTGACGGCGGACCTGTCGTATCGCATCGAGTACGGCGAGGAACGAACGCGCGAATTCAAGTTGAGCGTGTTCGAGTTTCCGCGGCTCGAACGCGCGGACGCGCAGTTGAATTTCCCCGCTTACACCGGCCTTGCGCCCAGGCAAATCGCGGACACGCGGCGCGTCACGGCGGTCGAGGGCACGGCGCTGGAATTCACGCTGAAGCTGAACAAGCCCGTGACGGCGGCGAAACTCATCGCGCGCGACAAGTCGGTGCTCGATCTCGCGCCCGCGAAGGGCGGCGCGGCGACGCTGCAACTCAAGACCACGCTCGACCAAAGCCAGCGCTACGAATTGCAGCTCGTCGATGCCGCGGGCCGCACGAACAAGGTGCCCGCCGAGCTCGTGCTCGAGGTCACGCGCAACCGCCCGCCGCAGTTGAAGCTCGCGTCGCCGCGCGGCGATTCGCGCTTCTCGCCGATTCAGGAGGTCAGCTTTCAAGGCGAGGCGTGGGATGATTTTGGGCTGCGGACGTTTGGCCTCGCGTACACGGTCGCGGGGCAGGAGACGAAGCAGGTGGTGCTCGGGACGAATTCCGCGGCGGGCGAGAAAAAAACCTTCGCGCATTTGCTGCCGCTCGAGGGCCTCGGATTGCAGCCGGATCAGCTCGTGACGTTTTATTTGTGGGCCGATGACGCGGGGCCGGACGGGCAGGTGCGGCGCACGGCGGGCGATATTTATTTCGGCGAGATTCGGCCGTTTGAGGAGATTTTCCGCGAGGATGAATCGGGTGCGCCGCCGCCACCGAAAGAGGGCGGCGAGGGGCAGGCGAAGGAGGCGGAGAAACTCGCGGAGATGCAAAAGCAAATCATCGCGGCGACGTGGAAAATCCAGCAGCGCGAAACGGGCGCGAAGCCGACGGCGGCGTTCTCGAACGACGTGGTCGTGGTGCGCGAGTCGCAGGAGAAGGCGGTCGGAATGGTCGAGGAATTGCAGGCGAAGGCGCAGAACGAGAAGACGAAAAAATTCGCGGACGCGGCGCGCGAGGCGATGGAACAGGCCGTCGAGTCGCTGAACGAGGCCGAGAAAATCCAGGGGCCGAAGCCGCTCGCGCCCGCGGTGACGCGGGAGACCGCGGCGTATCAGGCGCTGCTGAAATTGCAGGCGCACGAATACATGGTCACGAAGGGTCAGCGCGGCGCGAAAGGAAAGGGGAAGGGCAAGGAGGGCGCGCAGAGCCAGATTGATCAGTTGGATTTGAAGCAGGCGGAGAATCGTTACGAGACGCAGAAGCAGGCGGGCGCGCAGCCGGAGGATCCGGGCAAGCAGGAGCAGTTGCAGGTGTTGAATCGGTTGCGCGAGCTGGCGCGGCGGCAGGAGGACATCAACGAGAAGTTGAAGGAATTGCAGACGGCGTTGCAGGAGGCCAAGACGGAGGCCGAGCGCGAGGAGATGCAGCGCCGGCTCAAGCGGCTGCGCGAGGAGCAGCAGGAGATGGTGAAGGACATCGACGAGGTCGGGCAGCGGATGCAGAAGCAGGAGAATCAGGCGACGATGGCCGACGCGCGCAAGCAACTCGACAAGACGCGCGACGAGGCGCAGAAGGCGTCGCAGCAGCTCGACGAGGGCAAGACCGCGCAGGCGCTGAGTTCCGCGACGCGCGCGCAACGGGAGTTGCAGGAATTGCGCGATGAGTTTCGCAAAAAGAATTCCAAACAATTTTCCGAGGAGATGCGCCAGATGCGCGGCGACGCGCGCGAGTTGGCGCAGAAGCAGGAGGACATCGCACAGAAGATGACGGCGCTCGGCGAGCCGAAGCGGCGGAGCCTGACGGACTCGGAGGAGCGGAAGGAGTTGCAGACGCAACTGGCGCGGCAGAAGAGCGCGCTGACGAATCTCACGGAGAATTTGCGGACGGTCACCGAGCAGGCGGAGACGGCGGAACCGCTGTTGTCCAAGCAGCTTTACGACACGCTGCGCAAGGCGGGTCAGGAGGATGTGGGGCGCGCGCTCGATATGACTTCGGAGTTGGTGAAGCGCGGGTTTGTACCGCAGGCGGGCGAGCCGGAGAAGCAGGCGCGCAAGGGCATCGAGGACTTGAAGCAGGGCGTCGAGAAGGCCGCGGAAAGCGTGCTCGGTGACGAGGGCGCGGCGCTCAAACAGGCGCGGCGCGAGTTGGATGATTTGGTGGACAAAGTGGAGCAGGAAATGGAAGCGGCGACCGGCGGGAAGGGAAAACGCGACGGGGCGAAGAGTGAGGGCGAGAAGGCGGGACAGCGGGACAGTGAGAAAGCGAACGCGGGCAAGGGCGAGGCGAAAGCGGACGGCCAAAAGGGCGAGGGCAAAGGTGAAGGCAAGGGCGAGGGGAAGGGCGAGGCGGGCGATGGGCAGCAACAGGCGGGCGGCTCGAAAACGAGTGGCGCGCGCGCCGGTGGGAATCAAGCGAACCGCGGCGGGCAGCAGGGCGGCGCGAATTCGGACGGCGGAAATTTCTTCGGCGGCGACAGCGGCGGATTGATCGGCGAGGAGAATGCGCCGGTGCTCGGCGGTGGTTTTGTTGAGTTCTCGGATCGCCTGCGGAATGTCGAGGAGGTGCTGGACGCGCCGGATTTGCGCAATCAGGTCGCGATGGTGCGCGACCGTGTGCGTGCGATTCGCGCCGAGTACAAGAAGCACGGCAAGAA
>JAYVOY010000258.1:0-6456 GCA_043757645.1 Verrucomicrobiota bacterium | reverse complement strand
ACCCCGAAATCTGCGCCGACGCCAAGCCCGCAAAAATCACCGGCCTCCTGCGCAAGGTGCTGGATCGTTGGGAACTGACCCCGCAGCGCATCACGCTCGAATAGCGGCGGGCACCCGCTGCGCGCGGCATTTTGCACGGTGTTGCTTCGACAGCCCGCGCGCGCCCCACCCCGGTCGCCGGACATCAGGCTTGCATTGCCGCCGCCGCCGGATTGAAGTTTTTCCCAAGTTTGACCGGCAACAAATTTTTCCCGCGCGAACCATTCGCCCACTCACGGGCCGCGCGACACGCGAAATTGAATTTATGGAACCCACCCGAACAGCCTACGGAATCTGGAGCGGCGGCCGCTTCATGCACTTTGGCGAACCCCTGCCCGACGACCGTTTCCTCGCCGTCATCCGCCACGCCTACGAGCGCGGCATCCGCACCTTCATGACCGCCGACGTTTACGGCAACGGCGTCGCCGACACCATGCTCGGCCGCGCGCTCGCGGATTTTCCGCGCGACACCTACTCGCTCGTCGGCGCGGTGGGCCACGATTTTTACAACGGCAAACGCGACGGCGCGAAAGGCTTCCCGCGCTTCACCGACCCCGCGTTGCGCGGCCCGGAGAAATATTTCGAGTACGTGAAAATGGCGACCGAGAAATCCCTCGAACGCTGCGGCGTGAAACACTTCGACCTGCTCCTCCTGCACAATCCCGACTCGCTCGGCTACTCCAGCCCCGCCGTGTGGGACGCGCTCAATCGCGTGAAAGAAAGCGGCCTCACGCAGCGCCTCGGCCTCGCGCCCGGACCCGCGAACGGCTTCACGCTCGACCTCATCAGTTGCTTTGAGAAATTCGCCGAGTTTATCGACTGGGCGATGATCATTCTCAACCCGCTCGAACCCTGGCCCGGCAGCCTGTGCCTGCCCGCCGCGGCGAAGTTCGACATCAACATCATCACCCGCGTCGTCGATTACGGTGGTCTCTTTCACGACGACGTGAAACCGGGACACAAGTTCGGCCAGCAAGATCACCGCGCTTTCCGCCCCGCCGGCTGGGTCGAGGCCGGCAACATCAAGCTCGAGCGAATGCGCGCCTTCGCCCATGCCCACGGCCTCACGATGCTGCAACTCGCCTGCCTCTGGAACCTCGCGCACGCGCCCGTCAAGAGCGTGATCCCGACCCTGATTCAAGAGGCCGCCGCCGATTCCAAACCGATCGAAACCAAAATCGAGGAACTCGCCGCGCTCCCCGAACTCCGCCTCAGCGCCGATGAATGCCAGCGCATCTTCGAGATCGGCAACAACACCGGCTGCATGGACCTCAAGGGCGGCAACCCCGGCCACCAAGGCGCGCCGCTCCCCGACCGCTGGCCGCTCAACCCCGACCTCGAAGCCGTCGGCGCGCGCTGGGGAATCAATCCCGCGAAAGACCTCGTCTGCGTCCACGGCCATTGACCCGGCGGCGCGGCGGTGAGTGGGCAGAGCGTGCTGTCAACCCGCTGATCATCTCCCGCTGGTAGGAGCCGAGGTAACGAGGCTCTAACTTTTCCCGCGCGGCCCGCACTAAATGTGCGGGCCTTTTCGCGCACCGATGAACTCTTGGGAAAAGAAGAGCGGGAAAAAATGGGGGGATGACAAACGAATAAGAATGCGGGGGGAGACACCGGGACCATCCGCCCGCGCTCATCCCAATTCGCTTGTCAGAAATTCCCCTGCCCCCAATTCCCTTGCCAATATCCGGCCCCAACCCGCGGCGGCGGCAAAAGCGAAACCGGAAAGAGAACCGCGGTCCACCACTTCCGTTTTACGAACCAGGCCTTACGGCAACTCCTCGATCATGAGGTTCCGATACCACGCCTCACTCGGCGGCCCGCCGTGGATTTGCACCGCGATGATGCCCGAAATCGGAATCGCCGGATCCGCCTCCGTGTAATCCACCGTCTTCAGCCCATTGAGCGTGAGCTGAATGCGCTTTCCCTCGCAGCGGATTTCGTACTGATTCCAGTCCTCGCGCTTGAGCACCTTGTTCACCGCCTCGATGTCGGATTTCGCGAGCACCTTGTTCCGGCGCGACTCGTCGTAGAGACAGCCCCACCAACTCGGATCGCCCATGTCCGCCTGATACCCGCTCACCTCGTGATGATTCGGAATCCGCTTCGTGCGGATCTGCACGCCGCCATTGGCCTTCGGACCGCCGAGCAACTTGAACTCCACGCGCAACACGAAATTCGTGTAGTCGCGCGTCGTGCAAAGAAACTCATTCCGCGGCACCGCCGCATTCAGACTCCCGCCCACGATGCTCCCGTCCTGAATGCGAAACGTCTTCTTCGTGTCGCCGTCCCAACCCGCGAACGTCTTCCCATCGAACAGCGCCACCGCCCTCCCCGCCTCCGCCGCAAACAGCAGTGACGGCACGACAAACAATGCGAGCGCAGCCAGCAAACAAACTTTGGTTTTCATGATGTGCCCACGATTTATAGAGTTCTCCCCCCGCCTGTCGAGCCGCGAGACCCCAGACACAAATGCGCCTGAGCCGTAACGATGCGGCAGGCAGGACCGCCGCCGTCCCGGCGGCTCACCCCGTCCCAACGGGGCGAACGCGCGGATTTTCCTCGGCCCCAAATGCTCACAAAATCGGGAACCAAAAGCGCGCGGACAATCTGCCCCCTCGGACTCTCCCACGCCGGGAGCCGCCGAGACGGCGGCGGTCCTACCCACGGCATCGTTACGGCTAGAGCATTTCCGCAAATGAGGTAGCGGGCGGCGTCTCGCCGCCAGGCCCCCACTGCACCGGGACGGTGCTTTCACTCGCAGCCGGGACGGACTGCGCCACGTAAAAAATGGAAACGCTCTCGCGGTCGTCCCTGCGGGACTTCAGTCCCGCCGCGCCATCGGGAATTCCCGAAAGGCATTAGCTTTACACCCGCTTTCCGCGGCTCGTATCTTCGCGGCGGATTTTACCCGAAACACGACACACGCTATGGCCAAACAAATTGCGGAGATGGTGATCGACGCCGTCACCATGGAACTTCCGGACACCAAAACCATCCGCCTCAAGTGGCCGGAGGGCTACGACCCCGATTTCAAGACGGGGCAGTTCATCACCATTTACTGGCCCGACACGCCCGCGTACAAGCGCGCCTACTCGCTCTCGTCGTGCGCGCTGGACCGCGGCTTTTACGAGGTCACCGTCAAGCGCGACGGCAAGATGGGCACGCGCATCGCCGACTGGGCGAAGGTCGGCGACAAGCTGGTGGTGATCCCGCCGGTCGGAAAATTCCTGCCCGTGTTCGAGCCGCAAAACATGCACCTCATCTGCATCGCGGGCGGCTCGGGCGTGACGCCGTTTCGCGGCTTCGTGCGCGACGCGACGCGCCGCAAGCTCGCGACGAAAATCACGATCCTCTACAGCGTGCGCACCACCAACGACATCATCTTCCGCGAGGAATTCCGAGAACTCGATCAGCAGAATCCAAACTTCCGTTTCGAGGTCACCTGCACGCGCGTCGTGCCCGAGGATCCGTGGACCGGCCGCCGCGGGCGCATCACCGCCGCGTGGATCAAGGAACACATCACCGACCTCAAGCACACCGTGTTTTACGCGTGCGGACCCAACGCGCTCGTCGATGCGACCGAGCACCTCGTCCTCCACGACCTCGGCGTGCCGAAAGCGCAGATGAAAACGGAGAAATGGGGGTGAACGATTTCACCCCGGAACACCTCTCCGGCCGCCGCGCTTGAATTTGCAACCCGCCTTCGCAAGGGTGTCGCGGACGCGGCGAAACCGTTGTCAGCCTGAGCCGCGCCGCCGCAACCGAATCTCAAAACACGCATGCAACCCGCCCTCAAACGCACGCCGCTTTTCGCCGCGCACCAACGCCGCGGCGCGCGGCTCATCGACTTCGGCGGGTGGGAAATGCCGGTGCAATATTCGAGCATCGTGGACGAGCATTTGTGCGTGCGTCGGGCCGCGGGGATTTTCGACATCTCGCACATGGGCCAGGTGGTCGTCGCGGGCGCGGGCGCGGCGGCGTTTCTGAATCACCTCCTCACGAACGATCTGCGCAAACTCACCGTCGGCCTCGGCCAATACACGCTGCTCTGCAACGAGCGCGGCGGCACGGTGGACGATCTCTACGCCTATCGCGCCGGCGACGCGGAGTATCTGCTCATCATCAACGCCTCGCGCATCGAAGCCGATCTCGCGTGGATCGCACGCCAGCTCGCCGCGTGGCCGGACCGCGCTGCGGTGACGTTGCAAAACCGCTGCGGCGCGTGGGCCGCCGTCGCGCTGCAAGGCCCGCGCGTGAAAAGTTTTTGCGATCAATTGTTTCCCGGCCCGTCGCTCGGCGGCCTCGCGGCGGCGAAACTTTCCGCGCTCACGAAGAATCAAATCGGCCGGTTCGACTGGGCCGGAACGGCGGTCTGGATCGGCTGCACGGGCTACACGGGTGAGGACGGTCTTGAGATTCTCGCGCCCGCGGAACACATCGAGGCGATTTGGGAAAAGGCCCTCGCGCTCGGGCACGTCGCGTGTCTGCAACCCGCCGGGCTGGGCGCGCGCGACACGCTCCGCACCGAGATGGGTTATCCGCTCTACGGCCACGAACTCGACGAGAACACGACGCCGATCGAGGCGGGCGTCGGCTTCTTCGTCGCGCTCGACAAGGGCGATTTCATGGGCCGCGCCGTGCTTGCCGAGCAAAAGCAGAACGGCGTCGCGCGCAAATGCGTGGCCTTCAAACTCGCCGAAAAATCCGCGCCGCCGCGGCCCGGCTACGCAATCTGGAGCACGGGGCCGGACGCGCGCGCGATCGGTCAGGTCGTCAGCGGCACGCAGAGTCCGTCGCTCAACACGGGCATCGGCATGGGTTTTGTGCCGCCGGAATTTGCGGCGGTGAACACGCCGCTGGAAATCGAAGTGCGCGCGCGCCGCTGGCCCGCGGTGGTCGCCGCGAAGCCGCTTTATCGCCGGCCGGCCGCGTGATGCGAAAGCGAACGGGAGCGAAACCGAGCCCGAGAGATTTTTTTGACCGAGAAACTTTTGACCTGAACCAACCTTAACCCGAGCAATCCCCATGAGTTCACCCGCCCCCATCCCCACTGATTTGCGCTACGCGAAATCCCACGAATGGCTGCGCGTCGCCGGCGACACCGGCACCGTCGGCATCACCGATCACGCGCAGCATGAACTGACCGACATCGTGTTCGTGGAACTGCCGAAAGTCGGCCGCCACGTCAAGGCCGGCGAACCGTGCGCGGTCGTGGAATCGGTGAAAACCGCGAGCGATATTTACGCGCCGGTCAGCGGCGAAATCATCGCAATCAACGCGGCGGTCACGACCGATCCCGGCCTCGTCAATTCCGCGCCGCACACGGACGGGTGGTTTTTCCAACTCAAACTCGCCGCGCCCGCCGAGGCGATGCAGTTGCTCAGTCCGAGCGATTACACGAAGCAGATCAGTGGGTGAGCGCGGGCGGGGGCGTTTGGGTGGAGCGCCGATCTCCAGATCGGCGCGTTGCTGACGGCGGCACACGCCGAACTGGAGTTCGGCGCTCCGAGAAGATTGTCGCCCTCGTAACCTCGCGGGGCGCGTGCGTGCCGTCGGAGCGCCGAGCACATGCTCGGCGCGAACCCACTGCAAAATCGCCCACGCCGAGCCGGTGCTCGGCGCTCCGAGGCGAATTTCGGTTTCACCGTCGCGGGTGAGGGCGCGAGCTTCCGCAATCTCCGCGTGTGGGAAGCGCTGCCGAATCCGAACTGGGCGGCGACCAAGAAGGCGCTCGCGGGAGCGGCGCAGTGACGTGTCTGGTAGGAGACGAGGTCACGAGACTCTGACCGCCTTCGCGCCGCGCATCGTGTCGGGGCGCGGCGAATAAAGATTTTGCTGAATCAGCGGCGCGGGGCGGCGGGCGCGTTTCGCGGGGGGGGAGGTTAGAGACTCGTTACCTCGTCTCCTACAAGGTTGGCAAGGGCGGTTCGCGGTGAAGCGGCAGTGTGGGTGGAAAGACGCGTGTCGTGTGAAAAAAGTTAGAGTCTCGTTACCTCGTCTCCTACAAGGGAAGGTTAGGCAATCACGTCGAGGACGGGTTTACCGTAGGAGATGGGCAGCGGGCGCTTGAGGGTGTCGGTGACTTCGGAGGTGGGGTCGATGCCGAGCAGGTGATAGATCGTGGCGGCGAGGTCGTCGGGCGTCGTGGGGTTGGAGGCGGGGAATTCGCCGCGTTTGTCGGAGGAGCCATAGACGAAGCCGCGCTTGGTGCCGCCACCGGCGAGGAGCGCGGTGTAGCATTGCGGCCAGTGGTCGCGGCTGATGTTGGCGTTGATGCGTGGGGTGCGTCCAAATTCGCCGACCCACACGACGAGCGTGGTGTCGAGCAGGCCGCGTTTTTCCAAGTCGAGCAGGAGCGTGGGCAGGGTTTGCTCGGTGATGGGGAGGTGGCGTTTCTCGATGATCGGAAACATG
>JAYVOY010000257.1:0-6506 GCA_043757645.1 Verrucomicrobiota bacterium | reverse complement strand
TTTCTCGTGGACGCGCCCGCCGACCGCGCGACCGACGTTGCCGCGACGCTCACGCGCGCGCTGCGCGACACCGGCCTCGAACTCACACCCGCGACGCGGCGGCTCGCGCAATTCAACGCCGTGCAAAACACGTACCTCGGCACGTTCCAAGTTCTCGGCGGCCTCGGCCTGTTGCTCGGCAGCGTGGGCCTTGGCGTGGTGGTGTTGCGCAATGTGCTCGAGCGCCGCGGCGAACTGGCGCTGCTGCTCGCGGTGGGATTTCGTCCGCGCTCGCTCCAGTGGCTGCTTGTCAGCGAGCACGGCGCGCTGCTGTTGCTCGGCCTCGGCGGCGGCGTGGTCGCGGCGGCGGTCGCGGTGCTGCCCGCGCTGCTCGCGCCCGGCACGCCGATCCCCGTCGCGACGCTCGGCCTCACGCTCGGCGGCGTGCTGGTGAACGGCGCGGTCTGGACGCTCGTCGCAACGGCGCTCGCCTTGCGCGGCAACCTGCTGGATGCTTTGCGTAACAATTGACCCGCCCGCCGCGTCTGGTGGGGTGTGCGTCACGACAACGAAACGAAAGAATTTATGAAGAAGCTGGGAATGATTCTGGGATTGCTCGCCGCCCTCGCGCGGCCGCTCACGGCCGCCGACACGAAACCCGTTTACGAAAACAATTTTGAAAAAGCCGAGGTCGGCAAGGTGCCCGCGGATTTTCTCGTGCTCGATGGTTCCTTCGAGGTGCGGGAGGAGGGCGGCAACAAATTCCTCGAACTGCCCGGCGCGCCGCTCGACACGTTCGGCGTGCTGTTCGGCCCGACGGAGAAGGACGGACTCGCGGTGAGCGCGCGCATTTTCGGGACGCTCAAGGGCCGGCGCTTTCCGTCGTTTGGCGTGGGGCTGAATGGCGTCGGCGGCTTTCGCCTGCAGGTTTCGCCCGCGAAAAAACTGCTCGAACTCTACAAGGGCGACGACGTGAAACTCACCGCGCCCTTCGAGTGGCAGAACGGCGTGTGGGCGAAAATCAAACTGCAACTGCGCAAGGTGAAGGACGGCGCGTGGCGGGTCGAAGGCAAGGTCTGGGCCGAGACCGCGAAGGAACCCGAGGCGTGGAGCCTCGCGTTCGACGAAACCGCCGAGACGCCTGCGGGCCGGCCGTCGATCTGGGGTAATCCGTTCTCGGGCACCGCGATTCGCTTCGATGATCTCGTGGTGACGCCGGTGGCCAATTAATCCGCAGTTGCCGCGGTTGCGGTCGCGGCGCGCCGCAGCGTCATGTTCGCCAACCTCTTCACCGCCCCAACGCTCACGCCCGCGCGCATCCGCACCGCGTACCTCGTCGCGGTGATCGGCGATGGATTGCAACTGGCGCTCGGCCCGCTCGGCTGGGTGTGGCCCGATCAGGTCATCGACGTGATTCTGATGATCGTGCAGTGGCGGCTGATCGGCTTTCACCCGCTGCTCTTGCCGACGTTCATTGTGGAACTCGTCCCGATCGTGGACATGTTGCCGACGTGGGTGGGTTGCACCGCGCTCGTCATCACGCTGCGTAAAAGTCAGCAAGCGCAGGCCGACGCGAAGCCCGCGCAAGTCGTCAGCGCCACGACGAGCGCGCCCGCGGGCGCGGCGAACGAGCCGCCGCGATTGCCGCCCAGTTGAGTCGCGACCACGAGGTTGCGCGGTGCGCGCTTGGCTGATTCCCCTTCGGTTCCCGGCGTTGACGCGCGACATCTATTGCTAATACTTGCCGCCATGAACGTCGCGCTCACCAGTCACTTCGAGGGATTCATCAGGCAGCTTGTCCGTTCCGGTCGCTACAACAACGCCAGCGAAGTGGTGCGCGCCGCGCTGCGCAAGCTGCAGGAAAACGAGGGCGAAAACTTCCCGCCGGGATCGCTCAAACATCTCTACACGCCGGAAGCGAATGGCGAGGAGACCAGACTCGCCCGCAAACAGCGCCTGCCTCACCCCGGCGAAGTATGAGACCCTGGGATATTTACACCTATGAGTTCGCGGGCGCGGG
Organism: Verrucomicrobiota bacterium; assembly: GCA_043757645.1. Taxonomy (GTDB): domain Bacteria; phylum Verrucomicrobiota; class Verrucomicrobiia; order Limisphaerales; family BJHT01; genus BJHT01. The sequence goes on along the minus strand of JAYVOY010000257.1, from coordinate 4,507 downwards.
CGCGCATCCGGCGGTGATCGTTTCCCATGCGGACCGGGTTGCCAGAGCCGAGTGGGTGAACGTGTTGCTCTGCACGACGCAGCGGGCCAATCGTCCGCCCAAAGAAACCGAAGTGAGACTCAACGGTGCGGATGGCTTGGATTGGGAAACACTCTGCAAGTGCGATGCGTTGTGGTTGGTCGAGAAAGCGAAGCTCAAGGGTAAACGCGGAACTGTTTCCCCAGTTCGCCGCCGCCAGATCGTGGACAAGATCAATGCGGCGATGGGATGGAAGCAGGTGTGAGCTCGCGCCAACCGGGGCTGGCAACCGGCAACGTTCAAACCTTCCCGGCTTTTTCGCGGCTCACGGCGGCGATCCCAGCGGCGCGAGGCCAAGCTTCCACGCCACGTCGGCATCGAAGGCGCGGTAGTCGCAGGTGAGCTCCTCGTTCGCGGCGAGGTCGCGCAAGGCGATGGTGGTGATCGGGGGCGTGGCGTCGGGGGGCGCGCCGGTGTTGCAGTTCGCGGAGTGATTCATGAAACACGAATGGTCCCCGCTCTTGCTCAGGTGGCCGTCGTCTTTGCTGACGAAGCCATACATCCGCAGATGCTCGCGCGCGGGCGGCGGCAGCGCGGCGAATTGCGCGGGCGAAAACGTGCGGTCAAACCCCGGCTCGAAGCGCCACACCGGCGTCCCGCGCGGCACCGCCTCGACGGTGAAAAGTCCCAGACCGTGAATCGGACTCGGTGCGACGCGGGTTTTGAGGAGCAGCATGGTGGCGGAAGTGTCGGAGAAAGCGCGCGGGGCGCAAACGGTTTGTGGCGCGGCTCGATTTCAGGTCGAGACGCGGCGATGCAGCCGCAGCCGCATCGACTGCAACGCGTGTTCTCAAAAAAGCAACGGCGCCGGCGTGCCGACGGGCCTTTCGCATTGACCCCACCGCGCACGCGGGGAAAGGTTGCCGCGATTCAAATTACCTCCATGAAAACACTGAAATCTCTCGCGTTGCTCGCGGCCCTTGCGGTCGCGGGTTTTCTCACTTCAACCCCGGCCGGTGCGGCCGAGTACGAACCGGTGGTCGGGCTGCAAACCTGGACTTGCCGGAACATGAATTTCGACCAGGTCGTCGCGTTCGCCGAGAAGCACAAGCTCAAGCAAATCCAGATGATCGGCAGTCACATGAACCCGAGCGCGCCGCCCGAGGAGACGAAGCGCAAGCAGGCGATTTTGGCGGCGAAGGGAATGACCTGCTACACGTTTGGCGTCGCGGGCACGTCGCAGGAAAAGGAGAAGAACCGGCAACTCTTCGAGTTCGCCAAGCTCGTCGGGTGCAAGGTCATCGTGGTCGAGCCGAAGAATGACAAGGCGCTGTGGGACGGCCTCGAGGAACTCGTGAAGGAATACGACATCAAGCTTGCCATCCACAATCACGGCAAGGACTCGGTCTATGGCACGCCGGAGAAAGTCTGGTCCGTGCTCAAGAATCGCGACCGCCGCATCGGCGTGTGCATGGATGTCGGCCACATCACCGGCGCGGGATTCGATGCGGCCAAGGCGTTCGCGGAATACGACGGCCGCGTGTACGACATCCATCTCAAGGACAAGAAAATCGAGAAAGCCAACGGCAAGGACGTGATCCTCGACGTGCTGATCGGAGCCGGTGTCTCGAACTACAAGGGCCTGCTCGCGGAGTTGAAGAAGGCCAATTGGAACGGCGTGATGGCCATCGAAACCGACAACGGCAATTACGCCAAAGACCCGAACGAGTTCGTCGCGGGCGCGATCGAGTACGTGCGCGCGAACCGGCCCTGAGCGGCGGCGGTTGCAGCAAGAACGAACGAGAAAAACAGAAAAACGCCAGGCACCGTGCGAGCGGGCCTGGCGTTTTTGCTTTGCTGTTGGTGCGCGGGGGAGACCGAAAAACTGGCAAAGGAATTTGGGGCCAGGGAATGGGAACAAAAAAATTGGATTCAACCTAATCTCCGCAGTTGAAGAGATGGGCAAAGTGGGTTTGGAGCAATAGTATCAGGGGCGGTGAACGCCTCGACCTCGTTGGTTTCCCTTCACCTGGCGGGTGAAGCGGAAAACGTCATCCCGGACGCCCTCACGCTCGACACCTTGCCGGGCAAATTCACCCGCACCGACGACGCCCTCACCGCCCACGGCGGCCTCGTGGCCTGGAGCGCCTTCCTCAAACACCCCGGCCTCTTCGAACGCCTCGCCGAGCGCTGCCCCGTCGCCCGCACCAGCCCCAACTCCGCGCCCGGGCGCGAAGTCCTCCACAGCTTCGCCCTGTCCGCGCTGGTCGCGGGCAAACGCTTCTGCCACGTCCGCTGGCTCACCGACGATCCCGCCATCGCCACCATCATGAACCTGGAGCGCGTGCGCGGCGAGGACGCCCTCCCGCGTCTGGCCAGAGCGCGCTGCTGTATGCGAAACGGGCGGACGCGGAGAACGTGTTCGACGAGTTGAAGAACCAGTGGGGGTTTCGCGGGTATTGCAGCCAGCGGGCGGTGGTGACGGAACTGGCGGCGCGGCTGGTGCTCTTGACCTGCAACCTGTGGAGCCTGTTCACGCGGCTGCTGGGATTGACGCCGGGACATCACAGTGAAGCGGTGAAATCGCGGCGGGACTTTTTGTTCCTGGCCGCGCAGGTGGTGGAAAGCGGGCGGCAGCGGGTGGTGAAACTGGCGGTGAAGGCGGAGTGGTGGGCGGTGTTAAAGGCCTGCTACGAGCGGCTGCGGACGTGGTTGGTGTCAACTGCGCCGCAGTTGGAAGCCGCAGGACAAATCCTGCGCCGCCTCGCCCGCCAAACGACCGAAGCCCCGGAGGAAAGCCTCTTTCAACCCGCCTCAGCCTGAACCCCAACTGCGGAATCTAGGTTCAATGAACACATCGCCCGTGAAGGTGCGTGTGGTCTTGCCCGCCAGATCATCCACGATCAAGGCCGTGATGCGCGGCTGCTCCTTGAGCATCTGCTCGAACACCAACTCCGCGATATGGGTCTCGTATTTGCGCCAGTTCTTGCACGCCTGGAACTGCGGGGACTCCGGCCCATACGTGTCTGAATAGTGCTTCACCGCGCGCTCAAGGAACTCCCTGGCCAGACCGCCCACCGTCTTGCGATCACCGATGTCCGTGTTGACCAAGCCGCCGCTGATCATGCCGCCGACATGGTTGTTGATATCGACCAGCGCAACGCTGTGCCCCCGCCGCGCCGCCGCGACGGCGGCCATGATCCCGCCCGGCGTTCCGCCATACACGATGACCTCGGCCTGGACAGTTGGTGGCAACGGTGCCGCCAGCATCTGTGCCGGGCCGATGGCCATCAGTACGATCAAGCTCGCGACCATGCTGCCGCGAGTGATGATAGAAATAAGGTTCATGGAGTGTGGCACGTGTCGTGAAAATCAGAATCGTGTTGCGCGCTCAGCCTGCCGCAGCAAATCGAAGTGTGCATCCGCTTTCTTGCTGCTAATCCGTAACCATGCAGAAGGACCGCCGCCGTCCCGGCGGCTCACACCGTCCAAAGGAGGCGAAGGCGGGCGTCTTCCGTAGTTCAAAATGGTCACTGAATGGTGAACCAAAAGAGGAAGTGTGAATTGCCCGCGCGGACTTCCCACGCGGTGAGCCGCCGAGACGGCGGCGGTCCTACCTACTGCATCGTTACGGCCAATACCGACCATGTAAGCTGCCCTCGGCACCAAGTCCCCCGACTGGGTGGTGTGTGCGGTGAAGGCGAAGCGGCTGGACGCCACGCAGTGATTTCGCAAGGCTCGCGCGCACCACATGAATCCCGCCTCACCCTATCGTCCCGGCCGCGAACTCGCGCGCGGTGGCATGGGGGCGATTCTGGCGGCGAGTGACGCGAAGCTCGGCCGCAGTGTGGCGATGAAGGTGATGCTGCGCCGCCAGGCCAGCGAGGAGGAGGAACAGCGTTTTTTGCAGGAGGCCCGCGTGCTGGGGCAACTGGCGCACCCGAACATTGTGCCTGTTCACGATCTCGGGAAAGACGAGCAGGGCCGCCTCTTCTACACGATGAAACTCGTGCAGGGCGGCACGCTGCACGAGGTGATTGGCAAGTTGCAGGCCGGCGACAAGGAGACGCTGGAGAAGTATCCGCTCGCCGTGCTGCTGACGGTTTTTCAAAAGGTCTGCGACGCCGTGAGCTTCGCGCATTCGCGCGGCATCATTCACCGCGACCTCAAGCCGCAGAACATCATGGTGGGCGAGTTCGGCGAAGTGCTCGTGATGGATTGGGGCTTGGCGAAGATTCTCCCCGGCAGCCCGGCGGCGGAGGAGGCGGCCAAGACAGCGCACGTGCGTGGCGATCAGGGTCACGTCGGACCGACGGGCACGCTGCCGATCAGGGCGGCCCCGGGCGAAGCGCACGCCGCGCTGCGGCCCGACGAATTGCCGACCGTGATCGGCGCGGGTGGTTCGCCGGGGTCGTCGGAGGCCGCGCCCCGGCCCACGCCAGTGCCCGAGCCGGTGAAAATGCCCGCCAGCCAGACGCCGGAGCCAACC
>JAYVOY010000256.1:0-6511 GCA_043757645.1 Verrucomicrobiota bacterium | reverse complement strand
GCGCGGGCGCCGGTTCCGGTGCGAGTGTGGGCGTTGGTGTCGGCGTTGGGTTGGGAGGAAGCGGTGCAGGGATTGCGGCGGGGAGCGTGGCTGTCGTGGTGGGCGGCGGCGCGGTGATGGCAATCGGTGTGAAAAAGTTTTCCGCGACCGGCGTCACGGACGCCAGTGGCTGCGGCGGTTGCTCCCCGAGGTTTTCCCCGCGCGGTTCGGGCGCCGCATTTTTCCGTGCGCCCGCGGGCTGGGGCGGCAACGCGATCTCGGCCCGCTGAAGCGGAGGATTGTTTTCGGATGCGCGCGATGGCGGCGTGGGTGCGGGCGCGGGCGGCGGCTGAATCGAAACGGGCGCGGGAGTGGTCTCGGTCGCGCGGGTTTGGGCAAGCGGAACCGCGACGAAAGGCTTGGTAGCAGCGGGTGGAACCGTTGTTATCGCCGCCGGTGAAATTGGGGCGGCGGTCGCTGCGGGGGCGCGAAATTGCGGCGTGATCGCGCCGTCGGGCGCGGGCGGAGTGGCGGCGCGCGCGGGGTTCGGGGCCAGTGGCAAATCGCGCGCGCGCGGGGTTGGCGCGGGTGCGGGCGTGGCCTCGGTCGCACTGATTGGGGCAAAGGGAACCGCGACGGAAGGCTTGGTATCAGCGGGTGGAACCGTTGTTGTCGCCGTCGGTGAAATTGGGGCGACGGTCGCCGCGGGGGGGCGGAGTGGCGTTGTGATTGAGGCCGCAGGCGCGGGCGGAGTGGCGGCGTGCGTGGGGTTCGGGGGCGTTGGCAAATCAAGCGCGCGCGGGGTTGGCGCGGTGGCCGGTTGCGGCGTGGCCGCGATCTCGGCGCGTTGAATCGGAGGATTGTTTTCAGACGCGCGCGATGGCGGCGTGGGCGCGGGCGTGGGCGGCGGCTGAATCGAAACGGGCGCGGGCGTGGTCTCGGTCGCGCTGGTTGGGGCAAGCGGAACCGCGACGAAAGGCTTGGTATCAGCGGGTGGAACCGTTGTTATCGCCGCCGGTGAAATTGGGGCGGCGGTCGCCGCGGGGGCGCGAAATTGCGGCGTGATTGCGCCGTCGGACGCGGGCGGAGTGGCGGCGGGCGCGGGGTTCGGGGCCGCTGGCAATTCGCGTGCGTGCGGGGTTGGCGCGGTGGCCGGTTGCGGCGTGACCGCGATTTCGGCGCGTTGAATTGGAAGATTATTTTCAGACGCGCGCGATGGCGGCGTGGGCGCGGGCGCGGGCGGCGGCTGAATCGAAACGGGCGCTGGAGTGGTCTCGGTCGCGCGGGTTGGGGCAAGCGGAACCGCGACGGAAGGCTTGGTAGCAGCGGGTGGAACCGGCGTTATCGCCGCCGGTGAAATTGTGGCAACAACCGTTGCGGGGGCGCGAAATTGCGGCGTGATCGCGCCGTCGGGCGCGGGCGGAGTGGCGGCGGGCGCGGGGTTCGGGGCCGCTGGCAATTCGCGCGCGCGCGGGGTTGGCGCGGTGGCCGGTTGCGGCGTGGCCGCGATTTCGGCGCGTTGAATCGGAGGATTGTTTTCGGATGCGCGCGATGGCGGCGTGGGCGGCGGCTGAATCGAAACGGGTGCGGGCGTGGCCTCGGTCGCACGGATTGGGGCAAAGGGAACCGCGACGGAAGGCTTGGTATCAGCGGGCGCAATGGCTGTTGTCGTCGCGGGTGAAATTGTGGCAATGACCGCGGCGGGGGCGCGGAATGGCGTGGCGATTGAAGTGTCGGGCGCGGGCGGAGTGGCGGCGGGCGCGGGGAGTGCGGCCTCGGGCAACGCGGGCGCGGCCGGGATTTCCGCGCGTTGAATGGGCAGCGCCATTTCCGACGCGCTGACCACTGGTGCGGGCGCGAGGGAAAGCGGCAACGGAGTCGGAGTGGCCGTGGCCGTCGTTTCGGACGCAACAGTCGGAGCCAACGGAAGTGCGACGGAAGCCGCGGTGGCAGCGGTTGGAATCGCGGTGGTCACCGGTGGCGAGAGGGTGCGGAGCGCCGCCGCAGGGGCGCGGAATTGCGTGTTGATGGGCGTGTCGGAGGCGGGCGTTTTTGCGCCGGGGGCGGCCGTGTCTTCCGCGGGCGGCGCGAGCGGGGGAACGTTCCGCGCGGTTGGTGCGGGTTGTGGGGGCGCGATTTCCGCGCGTGGCGGGGGGAGGTTTTTTTCGGCGGTGCCCGCGAGGGGCGCATTGCCGGGCGTGGTCGTGCTGGGAATCGCCGCGGGTGCGGCGGTGGTCGCGCGGGGGACGGGCGCGGGGGGCGGGGTGGCAACGAGGTGAAATTGCGCGGCGAGAATGGCGGCGGTGAGGGCGGCGGCGGCCGCGTCTTCGCCAGTTGGAAGCGCGGGCGAAACGGTTCCGGTCGCTGCGGCGCTGGAAGCGGTCGGATCTTTCAGATCTGTCGGATCAGGCTCCGTCGATTCGGGAATCATGTGACCGGTGATAACATTCGTGGCCACGGTGTTCGCGCGGTTCGGGACGGCGCCGCGGGCGCCGCGGGGCACGGTGATTTGACCGGAACCATTGATCGGCCGCGCGGGTGTGGCTGGCGAAGCGCCGCGAATCACACGGACCCGGAAGGTGCTCGTTGGCGCGGCGGTCGCGGCGGCGGTCCCCTCGTCGGTGGCGGTGGCGAGCGTGCGGTCGGTGGCTGCGTTCTCCACGGCGGCGTTGGCCGCGGCGCCCGCGTCGTTGCCCACCGCGTCGCGAGTGGCGGCGGGTGGTTCGGTGGGGAGGTCCGGCGGCGTGGCTGGTGGCAATTCCGCGGGCGGCGCCGCATCCAAGGCCGCGGGAAAACCGGCTGCTGGCACCGGCTCCGCGCACTGATCGAGCAGCGCGGCGAACCCGGCCGCGTCGGTCGTCGCGAGTCCGCCGGTGGCGGCGGGGAGCGGCGGGGCGGGGGTGGGGAGAAAGGCAAAGAGGTCGGCGGGCGGGGTGCTCGTGGCGGTCATGATTTCGGCTTGTCCGCGGCTTTGCGCGAGATCGCCAGCCGCAGCCGTTCCGAAACCAGGGCCGCCCTTTTGGCAGCCTGTTCATTGGGCCGGGCCAGCGCTTCAAACACCGGGGCCGTCTCCGATTCCTTCATGAAGAGCATGATCTTCACGATGACCGGATCGGCGAGTTCCCGCATGATTGTCGCGGCTGCGGCCGGTTCCATGGCCGCATAGGTTTTTGCCAGTCGCTTGAGGTTGACGATCTCGTCCTCCTGCACCCGGGTCACGTTTTTGTCGAAGTCCTCCTGTGCCCGGGTGATGTTCTTGTCAAAGTCCGCCTGCGCGGCGGCGACGCTTTTGTCGAAGTCCGCCCGCATTTGTTTGATGTTCTGCTGGAGGGCGGTGAGTTCCTCGCGCTCGGCCTTGAGGCGGACCTCGAGCGCGAGCATTTGCTCGCGGCGTTTGGCGAGGGCGCCGCGTTCCTCGCGGAGGTCGCGGACCAATTCGTCAATTTCCGGATTCGTGAAATTCCACGACGGCTGGTTGTGGTTGCGCTCGGCGACGTCCTGCGCGTTCTCGTGGTCCTCCTCCGCAGCGGGCGCGGGTTTGTGCGCGAGGGTTTTGGCGGCGTGCAGCGTGAGGAAAACGGAGACGGAAAGAAAACTCACCGCGCTGAAAATCGCGGCGAACCATTTGGACTGGAGAAGGGGCAGGAGTTTGGCCATCGCTAATTCCAGATCGGGTCTGGTTGCAAGTGTTCAGCCAGGGCGGATTCGGGGCCGGCGCGGTGGGCGAGTTCGTCGAGGGTTTTTTGTTCCTCGCGAGTGCATTCGCGTTGGTAATTCCGGCGCTGCTGTTCGAGAAATTTCTCGACGACCTCGCGCTGCTTGCGCGCGGCGATGACGGCAAGCAGCGCGAGATTGGCGGCATCCTCGGCGCGGGTGACGGCGGTGACGCTGCGCTCGCGGATGCCGCTGAGGTGGTGGCAATGGCCCTGGCGTTGGAGCAAACCGCCGATCGGGCCGCCCGCGATCATCTGGGTGCGCAGCTCGTCCCACGCGAGCGCGAGGTCGTTCTCGCTGTCGGCGAGCGCGTCGAGGGCCTGCTGGCGGGCCTGCAATTCGCGCGCGTAAAATTCGAGCGCCTCGCGTTCCTCGCGTTGGCGGACGGTGAGCAAGGCCTGGAGGGTAAAGCGGAAGTGTTTCATATCCGGTTAAACGGATGTTTTCGCGCCGGGCTGAACCGCTTTGTTTGCGCGCGGCGCGGGCGCGGGCGTGGCGAGCGCGTGTTCGAGGTGCCTCCAACTGTCGGGCGCGGGAACGCCGTCGCCGATGGCCTGGCGCGCGAATTTTTTCAGGGGTTCGTGGAGCGCGATGGCGTGGTCGATGGCGGCGTTGCTGCCCGCGGGATACGCGCCAATGTTGATCAAATCCTGATTCTTGCGGTGGATCGCGAGGGCCTCGCGGGCGCGGCCGGCGGTGGCGAGTTGCGCGGGCGTGAGGAGATCGCGGACGAGGCGGCTCACGCTGTCGAGCACCTCGATGGCGGGGTAGTGATTCTGCGCGGCGAGGTCGCGGCTGAGGACGATGTGGCCGTCGAGAATCGAGCGCACGGCATCGGCGATGGGATCGTTCATGTCGTCGGCCTCGACGAGCACGGTGAAAAAGCCGGTGATCGAACCGGTCTCGCCCATGCCCGCGCGCTCGAGCAATTGCGGGAGCAGCGAGAAGACGGAGGGCGTGTAGCCGCGCGTGGCGGGCGGTTCGCCGACGGCGAGACCAATCTCGCGCTGGGCCATCGCGAAGCGCGTGACGGAATCCATCATGAGCAAAACATTCTGGCCGCGGTCGCGGAAATATTCGGCGACGGCCATCGCGATGAACGCGCCTTTGAGCCGCGCCAGCGCGGGTTGGTTCGAGGTGGCGACGATGACGACGGATTTTTTGCGGCCCGCGGCATCGAGATCTTTTTCGAGGAATTCGCGCACCTCGCGACCCCGTTCGCCGATGAGCGCGATGACGTTCACATCGGCCTCGGCGTGGCTGGCCATCATGCCGAGCAGCGTGGATTTGCCGACGCCCGAGCCGGCGAAAATGCCGAGGCGCTGGCCGCGGCCGCAGGGGATGTAGGTGTCCACGGCCTTGATGCCGGTTTGAAAAACGTTCGCGATGCGCTGGCGCTTGAGCGGGTGCGGCGGCGGAAGATTCGCGGAGACGTGGCGCTCGGGGACGATGGGGCCGAGGTCGTCGAGCGGGCTGCCGAGGGCGTCGATGACGCGGCCCTTGAGGCATTCGCCGACGGGGACTTGGAGCGGCGCGCCGAGGGCGATGACCTCGCTGCCGGGGTGGATGCCGTGAACCTCGCCGAGCGGCATGAGGAGCACGTGGCTGCCGCGGAAGCCGACGACTTCGGCGAGCGTGGAGCCGTCGTGGCGCGCGGATTCGATGCGGCAGACTTCGCCGACGGCGGTGAGCGGGCCTTCGGACTCGACGACGAGGCCGATGAGTTGCACGACGCGGCCGCGGTTCTCGAGCGTGCGCGTCTGGCGCACGCGGTCGAGGGCGTGGCCGAGGCGGGGGCGCGGTGGCGAAAGTGAAGAGGCGATCATCGGGAAACGCGCGAAGGCGGGGGGGGGAAGGCAAAAGGCAAAAGGCAAAAGGCAAAAGGCAAAAGGACCGGGGCGGAAGGCGGAAGGCAAAAGGCAAAAGGCAAAAGGCGGCGGGCCGATTGCAGTTCGCGGATCGCGGATTTCAAATCGCAAATTGCAAATCGCGGAAGGGGAAATGGCGGCGTCATGCGAGGAGGGATTGTTTGAGCAATTCCAGTTTGGTTTCGCGGCGGGCATCGACGGTGCCGAAACGGGTTTTCACGAGGCAGCCGCCGCGGGTGACGGCGGGGGAACTCTCGAAGTGCAATCGCTCGGTCGCGCCGTGGGGCAGGGCTTGCGGGGCGTTGGCGCGCTCGAGGAGCGCGAGGTCTTCGGGGTGCAGTTGCACCCAGCATTCACCGGCCTCCTGCGCTTGATCGAGGGCTTCGCGCACGGCGGCGGCGATGGTGTCCGCGGTGATCGGGAGGTCGGCGACGAGTTTCTGCGCGACCGCGAAGGCGAGGGAAATCACGGCGGATTCGCAGTCCTGAATCGTGGCGGGCAGCGCGTTGCGGAGCGAGGCGAGGACGCCGTTTTGCAGTTCGATGAGTTCGGCGCGCTGCTGGAGGAGTTGCTCGCTGAGGGCGCGTTCGCCCGCGATGCGGCCCTGCTCGAAGGCGGCTTCCTCGCGTTCCGTGAGGACGCGCGGGTCCACGCCGGGCGGCGCGAAACGCAGGGCGCGCAGCGGGCGCGTGAGGCGCAGGGGTTCAGGCGGGGGTGGGTTCACGATTGCTCTTTCCGAGGCTGACCTCGATTTCGCCCTCGCTCTCGAGGCGGCGGACGACCTCGATGATCTTCATTTGCGACGCTTCGATCTCGCGGAGTTTGAGGGCGCCCATCATCGAGGACTCGTCGTTGACGGTCTCGGCGGCGCGTTTGGAAATGCAGCCGAGGAGTTTGCCGCGGAGCGCGTCGCTCGCGGTTTTGAGCGAGACGGCGAGGTCGCGCATTTC
>JAYVOY010000255.1:0-6512 GCA_043757645.1 Verrucomicrobiota bacterium | reverse complement strand
TAAAAATCTCACTGCAAGGTGACTCCAAGGTTTGGGTGCCACTAGCCGCGCGGAACCGCCCACGCCGTGAGCCGCCGAGACGGCGGCGTTCCGCCAACGGCATGGATTCGGCTGATTGCCCCGCCAAATCGCCGCGACTACGCTCGCCGCCATGAGTTGGAAAAATTGCGCGACGTTGTTCCTTTTGCTGATTACCAGCGTCGCCGCCGCACCGAGCGCGCGGGCCGCTGACGCCTCCGCCAAGCCGCTCACCATCGACGCCCGCGAGTTTCATCTCGGCACGCCGGGCTTTCCCGAGTGGACCGAGTTCGCCGGCAAAACGCCGCACGGACGCCGCCTTGATCTCAAGTTCCCCGCCACCGCGAACCCCACGACAAACACGCTGTTTCTCCGGCAGCGCGATGTGAAGTTCACGTGGAATGTTTTGCTCAACGGCAAAAAACTCGGCGCGCTGGCGCCGATGGAGACGCCGTTGGTTCACGCGCTCGCCGTGCCTCCGGGTGCGCTCACCAACGGCGTGAACGCGCTCACGATTGTTCCTCCCACCGCGACCGATGACATCGTGGTCGGCGGCTTCGTGCTCGATCCGCGCCCGTTGGCGGCGTGCCTCGGCGAGGCCGCGCTCGCCGTGCAAGTGACCGAGAGCGGCCGTCGCGTGCCGTGCCGCCTCACAATCACCGACGCGCGGGGAATGCTCGCCGCACTGACGCCGCTGCCTTCACCCGCCACGCCGAATCTGCCGCTCTCGGTCGCCGCGCGGCCCGGCGTCGTTTACACGCGCGACGGTCGCGTGAAGCTCGGATTGTTGCCGGGCGACTACACGATCCACGCCTCGCGCGGCTTCGAGTACAGCGTGGCGACGCAGCACGTCGCGGTCGTCGCGGGCCGCACGGCGTCGCTGAATTTCGCCATCGAACGGCAAGTGCCGACGCCCGGACTCGTCGCGTGCGACACGCACATTCACACGCTCACTCACAGCAAGCACGGCGACGCCACGCTCGATGAACGGATGCTCACCATCGCGGGCGAGGGCATCGAACTGGCCGTCGCCACGGATCACAATCATCACGCGGATTATTCGGAGGCGGCGGTGCGGACGCGTTTGCAAAGTCACTTCACGCCCGTCATCGGCAACGAGGTCACGACGAAAGCCGGCCACTTCAACGCCTTTCCCATTCGCGCCGGCAGTCCCGTCGTGGATTTTCACACCGAGGATTGGCCCACGCTGATGGCCGCGATGCGCGCCACGCCGGGCGTGCAGGTCATCACGCTCAATCATCCGCGCGATCTCCACAGCAACTTCACGCCGCTCGCGGCGACCAATTTCAACGGCGTCAGCGGCGAGAATTTGCGCGGCCCCGAGTTCAGCTTCGATGCGCTCGAAGTCCTCACCTCCGGCGCGATGCAGTCGGACCTCATGCTGCTCTATCACGACTGGTTCGCGCTGTTGAATCACGGCCAGCGCGTCACCGCCATCGGCTCGAGCGATTCGCACGACGTGAGCCGTTTCATCGTCGGGCAGGGCCGCACTTACATCGCGTGTCGCGACGACGATCCCGGCGCGCTCGACGTGGGTGAAGCGTGCCGCAATCTGCGCGCTGGCCGCGCGCTCGTCAGCCTGGGCCTGCTCACTCAAATCCGCGTCAACGACCGCTTCAGCAGCGGCGATCTCGCGACAAATCTCACCGAGGAAATCCGCGTGGAAGTCACCGTTCTCGGCCCGTCGTGGACCAGCGCCGACCGCGTGGAACTCTTCGCCAATGGAAACAAAATCCGCGAACAAACCGTGCCGCTGACGACCGCGGTCGAGAAAGCGAAAATCGTGTGGACGATCCCGCGTCCGGGTCACGATGTGCATCTCGTCGCCATCGCGACCGGCCCCGGCGTGCGCGCGCCGTTTTGGGAAATCCCGCGACCGTATCAGCCGTCGTCGCCGCTCTTCACGCCGCGCGTGCTCGGCTCGACCGGCGTGGTGTGGCTCGATGCGGATGGCGACGGAAAGTTCACGTCGGCGCGCGGCTACGCGAAAACTTTGGTCGCGCGTTTCGGCACGAGTGCGACGCGATTGGTGCCCGCGCTCGGCGACTACGATCGCGCGGTGGCCGCGCAGGCCGCGAGCCTGTGCCACGCGGCGGGCGTGGACGTGCGCACGCCGGGGTTCGCCGTGGCGCTGAAGATTGCGCCGCCGGCGGTGGGCGAGGGTTTTCTTGCGTTTGTGGAAACGCTGCGTGTGAGATAAGCCGTAACGATGCCATGGGCGGAGCGCCGCCGTCTCGGCGGCTCACGACACGGGAAGTCGGCAGGCCACTTCACACTCCTGAGTTTGGTTCACTTTTCAGTGAACTTTTGAGCTGTGGATAATGCGCGGCTCCACTCCGTTCGGACGCCGTGAGCCGCCGGGACGGCGGCGCTACTAACGCACGGTCGGGGCTAAGAAACTCCGGATGACAGGATGCCGATGAAAATTGGAAACAACCGGATCGCGTGGGTGTTTCTGGCCGCTGCGTTGCTCGTGACCGCGCTGCAAATGGCGCACTATTTCCCGCGTCTGCCCGCGACGCTCGCGACGCATTTCGACGCGGCGGGCGAAGCGAACGGCTGGATGAGCAAGCGAGATTTCTTCCAATTTCAATTCGCGCTGCTGGGAATTCTCGGCCTGGTTTTCTGCGTGCTACCGCGCTGGTTAAGCCGCATTCCGAACGCGTTGATCAACCTCCCGCACAAAGCCCACTGGCTCGCGCCCGAGCGCCGCGCGGCGAGCCTCGAGGCGCTGGCGCGACAGATGTCCTATCTGAGCGCGCTGGTCTTCGCGCTGTTCGTGTTCCTCGGCGAACTCACGCTGCGCGCCAACCTGCGCGCGACGCCGCGGCTCGGCGGCGAGGTGTGGTGGCTGCTGGGCGGCTGCGGCGTGTCGCTGGTGGTTTGGATGGTGCGTTTGTATCGGCGCTTCCCGCGTCCGCCGAACGGGTGAAATCGGCGCCCTCGCGGCCAGGGGTGCAGCGTGTTTTTTGCATCTCGGATTCCCTCTCATTAGCACCCGGCTTCAGCCGGGTGACTGCGCCCGTAAGACATTTTCAACCGCTTCAGCGGTTTCCCCGGCGTGGAAAACCGCTGAACCCGAATTTCGAAATGGAAATGGAAGGAACGGACGAGCACGCGGCAGGGGCGCGGCGTTTACGCCGCTTCGGCGTTCGCACAGTTTGGGGCGAAAGCACGTCGCGGATCGTTGGCCGGTGAAGCGGCGTAAACGCCGCGCCCCTGCCGCGTCGCCGCGAAATTCGCGCGCGCCGGTTTCGGAGTTCGGCCCGAGGCACTTGGCTTTAGCCGGGTGCTAATGAGAAATCCAAGCCGCCTGTGAAGAGGCCAACCGCCTCCAGCACCGCTCCGCGAATCGGAACCGCTCGCGTTCAATTCTGTCGGCGCGGTAACGTGCGCCGTGCATTTGGCCCATTTGAGACTGCGGGAGTTCCGCAATTACGCCCGCCTGGACGCGGATTTTTCGCCGGGCTTCCACGTGCTTTTGGGGAACAACGCGCAGGGCAAGACGAACATTCTCGAGGCGATTTATCTGCTCGCGACGCTGCGCTCGTTTCGCGGCGTGGGCGGCGCGCAGATGATTCGCCACGGCGAGAAAGGTTACTTCGTCGGCGCGAAAGTGGTCGCGGCGGACACGCACGAAATCAAACTCTACTGGGCACCGCGCGAGCGGAAGGTGACGCTCGATTCGCAACCGGTTCGCAAGCTCACGGACTTCCTTGGGATTTTTCGCGCGGTGGTTTTTTGCACGGAGGATTTGCAACTCGTGAAGGGCACGTCGCGCATTCGCCGCCGTTTTCTCGATCTCATTTTGGCGCAAACGCAGCCGGGTTATCTGCCGTTGTTGCAGCGTTACGCCGGCGCGCTCCGTTCGCGCAATTCGCTGCTGAAACGCCGCATCATCGACGAGGGCGCGCTTGAAAGTTTTTCCCATGAACTCGTCGCCGCGGGGGATCGCCTGATCGCGGCCCGGCGCGATTTGCTGCCGCGCCTGTCGCCATTGGCGCGGCTCGCGTATCGGCGCGTCGCGCGGGACGCGGAGGAGTTGCGGCTGGAATATCAACCGAGCGTGCAGGCGGATTTCGCGCTCGAACTCGCGCGCAGCCGCGACCGCGAGCGCGCCGCGCGCATGACCGTGGTGGGGCCGCATCGGGACGATCTCGCGCTGCTGCTGAACGACCGCGCCGCCGCGCAATTCGGCAGCGAGGGGCAGAAGCGCACGCTCGCCATCGCGTTGAAAATGTCGCAGGCGGAATATCTCACGGGCCTGCTCGGAACGCCGCCGGTGCTGCTCATCGACGACGTGATGGGCGAGCTGGACGCCCAGCGGCGCGCGGGTTTGCTGCCGCTGCTCGAACGCGCGCAGCACGCGAGCGGGCAGGTTTTCATGACCTGCACCGGCGAGAACTGGCCGCGCGAACTCAGCCGCCAATTGCAGCGCTGGGAGGTCAACGCGGGGACGGTGACGGCGATGAAAAATGCTCCGTGATTCGGCCGCGGCGGAAGGAACTTTCGTTGGTCCGCGAGCGCATCCCAAACTCCGAAACGAGCGCGCGCGATGGTTCGTTCCGTGCCTTTCCCTTGCGGAGTTCGGGTTCAATCCTCCCGGCTGAATCCCGGCGGCAGCGGGAGCAATCGCCACGCGCCGGGCGCGAGATCGCCAAGCTCAATTTCGCCGAAGCGGCGGCGGTGCAGGCGCGTGACGGTGAAGCCCTGGCTGGCGAACATGCGTTTCACTTGGTGATACTTGCCTTCGACCAAGTGCAGCCATGCCTCGCGCGGGGCGCGGATTTCCAGCCTCGCGGGCAGGCACGGTTTCTCCTCGTCCTCCAATTGCAACTGGCCCGCGGCGAAGAGTTCAACGAGCCGCGGATCAAGATCGCGATCCACGGTGACTTCGTAAATTTTTTCGACTTTGTGTTTCGGCGCGGTCCCGCGCTGCACGAGGCCGCCGAGGTCGGTCACCAGCAGCACGCCCGTCGTGTCTTTGTCGAGGCGTCCGATGGTGGTGATCGGTGGATTGCGACGCAGCCAGCGCTCGGGAAGAAGTCCGTAAACACTGGGACCCTCGGCGCTGCCGTGCGAGCAGACGCGGCCGGCGGGTTTGTGCAACACGGCGAGAATACCGTCGGGGTGCTCGACGGGTTCGCCCGCGATGAGCACGTCGCGAAGCTCCGCCTTCACGTCGGCGGACGCGGGGATTTGCCCGGCGACGGTCACCAATCCGCGTTGCACCCACGCGCGCGCCTCGCGTCGGCTACAGTAGCCGTAATTCGAAAGAATCTGATCGAGCCGCCGCGCGGATTTTGTGAGTTGCACGGCGGCGTTGTAGCGATTTTACGAGGGGAACTCCATTGCCTTCGCGGGGATCCCCGGGATGCGTGCCGCGGTTTCGTGTCGGATTGGTTGCACGCGGAAATTCGCATCCCATTGGCACCCGGTTTCAAGCGGGTGTTTGGCCATGCGGTCGTGGCGCCGCGAGTCCAGTGTTTGGCCATGCGGTCGCGCGCAGCAGCACTCTCGCGGGTTTTCGGCAGGTTTCCGCGTGGACGCTTCCCCAGCGTTCGGGCACGCTCGCGCGCGTGGGTTTTACCGCCAGACAACTGGAACAAATGCAGCAACGGCTGGCGCGGCCGAAGCGGGCGGGCGGGCCGGTGAACGAGTCGGCGGTCGAGCCGACGGCGAAAGCGGTGCGGAGGATTTTGGGAATCGATCCGTCGCTGCGCGGGACGGGCTATGGCGTGATCGTGGCGGGCAAGACACCCGTGCGAACGCTGGCGTTTGGAACGATTGTGTGTCCGCCGAAGTGGGAGCATTCGCGCTGTTTGCTCAAAATCGCCGAGACCTTGCGCGACGTTTTGCAGGAGCACAAACCGGAGACGTGCGTGGTCGAGGGGTTGTTTTACGCGCAGAATTTTCAGACCGCGTTGATCATGGGCGCGGCGCGCGGCGCGGCGCTCGTGGCGGTGGCGGAGGCGGGTTTGCCCGTGTTTGAAATGGCGCCGAGAAAAGTGAAGCAAGCCATCGTGGGCCACGGTGCCGCGCAAAAAATCGCCGTGGCCAAGATGGTGCAACGGATGCTCGGCCTGGCCGAGTTACCCGAGCCGGACGCGGCCGATGCGCTGGCGATTGCGCTGGCGTACGCGCAGGAAACCGGGCGCTATAGCCTCAATTCTCCCCGAAAGGTTTGATATGAGTGTGGGCTTTGGCTTGGTTGGTTTGTTGCTGCTCATCGGCGTCGTGATCCTCCTCGCGACGCTTGTCGTGGGCGGCGCGGTGATGTTGTTCAAACTCCTCCGGCGTCCTCCGCCTCCGCCCGCGAATGGCGGCAACGCGGTGCCGCCGAAGTTGTGAGTCGCGGGAATCGGGAAAAGCACTGCAGAACAACGGACCCTTCGCGGACACGTAACGAGGACAGCCAATTCTCTTCCGCAAGATTTCCATTCGGGAGCCAACGCATTTCCTCACGGGCGATG
>JAYVOY010000254.1:0-6521 GCA_043757645.1 Verrucomicrobiota bacterium | reverse complement strand
CGCCTTTGAAACCGACCTCACCGTGACGGTCTATGGACGCAACATTTTCGGCGATCACCATCCGGTGAAACTCAACACCGGCCCCGTCTCGTTGAACGTCTCGCCGTTGCCCACCAACGCCCCCGCCTCGTTCAACGGCGCCGTCGGCAGCTTCAATCTCACCATGCAGGCCAGCCCGGCCACGCTCACCGTCGGCGACCCGCTCACCATCCGCGTGCAAATTGCCGGGCAAGGCGAACTCGACGCGCTGCAACTCCCGCCCCTCGCCGCGTGGCGCGAATTCAAAACCTATCCGCCCACGAGCAAGGTCGAACCCTCCGATCCATTGGGAATGCAGGGCGTGAAAAATTTCGAGATCGTCGCGCTCCCGGAAAACGCGGAGGTCAAAGAACTCGCCCCGCTGGAATTCACCTTCTTCGATCCCGCCCAGCGCGCCTATCGCACGATCTACTCGCCGAAATTTCCCGTCACCGTCCGCGCCGCCACCGTCACCGCGCAGCAGCCCACCATCGTCACGCTCGCGACCAACGACACCACCAGCGCCGCGCCCGCGCCGCCGCCACCCGCGCAGGACATTGTCCACATCAAATCGCGCCCCGGCACGCTCGCGCAACTGCGCCCGCCGCTCGTCGCACAGCCCGCGTTTCTCGCGCTGCAATCCGTCCCGTTCGTCGCGTGGCTCGCGCTGCTCGTGCGCCGCCGCCGCGCGGAAAACCTCGCGAACAATCCCCGCCGCCAACGCGCGCTCCAAACCGAACGCCTCATCAAATCCGGCCTCCACGAAGCCCGCCAACTCGCCGGGCAAAACCAAACGCCGGAGTTTTTCGCGACCATCTTCCGCCTCCTCCAAGAACAAATCGGCGAGCGCCTCGACCAACCCGCCACCGCGATCACCGAGGAAATCATCGAGACCGGCCTGCGCCCGCTCGGCGCCTCCGACGCCCTTCTCAAATCCGTTCACGAACTGTTTCAAACCTGCAATCGCGCCCGCTACGCCCCGCAGGGAACGCGCGAAACGCTGGCCGCGCTCGTCCCCAAAGTCGCCACCGCCCTCGGCGAATTGCAAAAACTCCGCGCCGCCTGAGCGCTTCACCGATGGAAAAATCCACTTTGAATTCGGGAATAGAAATGGGGAGCGCACGCGGCCCGCGTGCCGTTTTGGGCGGCTCGCCCAAAACCTCGTTTCCCCGTTCTAACCTCCTGGGTCGGGCGAAAAAGTTAGTGGCACGAAGTTTTCGGCGAGCCGCCCAAAACGGCACGCCAGCGGCGTGCGCTCCTCATAGATTGGAGCGCCGATCTCCAGATCGGCGAGTCGCTGACCTTGATGCACGCCGAACTGGAGATCGGCGCTCCGCCGGTGATTCAGAGGTTCCACGCGCGAACCTTCATCCGGGGAAAGCTCTCGCCGCACCGCGGTTGATTTTGTTGACCCTCGCACTCCTCTTTGCACTCGTCGCCCCGCGCGCACTAGCCGCCGCGCCCAGCGCAACCACCGCTCCCCCGGCCCCCGCCCCCACCGATCCCACCGCCGCCTTCGAACACGCCAACAAACTCTACGAACAATCCCGCTACGCCGCCGCCGCGCAGGCGTACCAATCACTCCTCACGCAAGGCGCCATCTCGCCCGCGCTGCATTTCAACGCCGGCAACGCGCTTTTCAAAAGCGGGCGAATCGGCCAGGCTCTCTACCATTACCGACTCGCCGAACGCCTCGCCCCGCGCGACCCGGACATCCAGGCCAATCTCGCCTTCGCCCGCCGACTCGTCCGCGGCGGACTCGTCACCGAAACGCCGTGGTGGAGCCGCTTCCTCACGCTGCTTTCGCTGGACGACTGGACCCTCGCCGCCGCCGCCAGCCTCTGGCTCTGGCTCCTCGCCCTCGCCGCCGGCCAATGGAACGACACCCTTCGCCGCGCGCTCTCCGGCTACACCGCGACCCTTGGCTTCAGCACACTGCTCGCCGCCGCGCTGCTCGGGACCGCGTGGTTCACGAGTCAACACACCCACGCCGCCGTCGTCGTCATCCCCGAAGCCGTCGTCCGTTTTGGCCCGCTCGAGGAATCCCAAAGCGCCTACACCCTGCGCGACGGCTCCGAACTCGATGTGCTCGATGAAAAAGACGGCTGGCTCCAAGTCCTCGACGACACCCGCCGCGCGGGTTGGATCCGCAAAGAACAAGTCCTCGTGCTCAGGCCGGAGTCCTCCGCCCGCGGCAGCGCCACGCCAAAACCCGCGCGCAGTTGAGAAACGAGGGCAACTTTTCGTCACCAGTTCGCAGCGTCGAAGCACGGGGCTGTGACCCGCGGCAACGCCCGCACTGCGGCCGTTCCGGAACCGCCCCGGTCGTTGGCGAGTTAGGTTGCGCCGCGGGTTCCAGCCCCGCGCTCCGTGGCGGGCTTCCAGCCCATGCCGACATTTTGCGTGAGGCCGAAGAGATCGCCGTTGGGCCGCTCGGCGAGATATTCGGCGGAGATCGGGAGGCGTCCCTCGGGGCCGGGAGCCTTGGTGCGGACGCGGTAAACGTCGGGGGAAGCGGCGGTGAGAAGGGCGTCAACAGCAGGATTCATCGGGGCGAAAGTGAAGCACACGGGCGCCGGGGGCACCAAGCAGGAATTCGGTGAGAGCGTGGGCATTCGGACACTGCCATCGGAGCACCGCCGTCGCGGCGGCTCAGGGCGTCCGCACCCCGGCACGCGAACTTTGCCGCACGCGCGGCGCGGTCTCGGCAGCAGGAGCCGCCGCCCCGGACTGGCCGACCCTGCGGACCGGTCACGCCGTGAGCCGCCGGGACGGCGGCGCTCCGGGAGCAGGCCGCGAAAACAATCTTGGCCGTCGGGAGCGGGTGTGCGAATTTTCGCGCGCGTTTCACTCTGTGGGATTTTTGTAGAGGTGCGTGGACTGACGCCGTCGCTTGAAAACTATTGCTGACAATTCATCCGTGGATGCCCGGCGTTGGATCGCCGGGGTGCTGGCGTTGCTCACGCTTGTGATTTACCTGCCAGTGCGGAACCACGAGTTCATCGACTACGATGACAATGCCTACGTTTATGAGAATCCGCTGATCAGCCAGGGTTTCACCGCGGCGGGAGTGCGGTTTGCGTTTTTGAAATTGCACGGCAAGGAGACGTATTGGCATCCGCTGACGTGGCTGTCGCACATGCTGGATTGCCAGTTGTTTGGCGTGAACGCGGGGCCGCAGCATTTGGTGAACGTCCTGTTTCACATCGCCAACACGGTCCTGCTTTTTCTCGGACTCGCCTCGCTGACGGGACGGCTTTGGCGCAGCGCGGTGGTGGCGATGTTGTTCGCGTGGCATCCGCTGCAGGTCGATACCGTGGCGTGGATCGCCGAGCGGAAAAATCTCTTGAGCGCGCTGTTCTGGATTCTCGCGCTGTGGGCGTACACGCGCTGGGCGCGGGAGGGAAGGCGGCGCGATTATTTCGCCGCGCTCGGGCTGTATGCGCTGGGGTTGATGTGCAAGCCGGCGATCGTGACGCTGCCGTGCGTGCTGCTGCTGCTGGACTTTTGGCCGCTCCGGAGAATCGAGTTTCCAGCGCCGCCGGTGGGCCAAAAGATGCGCGAGCTGTTGGTCGAGAAGCTCCCGTTCTTCGCGCTCACGGTGGTTTCGTCGTTCATCACGGTTCAGGCGCATCAGGGGCTTGGCCTGCTCCTTTCCTCCGAGCGCGTGTCGCTGGCGTCGCGCGTCGCGAATTCCCTCGCCGCCTACGCGTTATACGTTCGCAACGTCGTCTGGCCCACGAAGCTGGCGCTGGTGTATCCGTTCGTCGCGCAGCAACCGCCGCTGCTGGTGGCGCTGGGGGCGGTGCTGATCTTGACGCCTTTGATCTGGGCACTGCTCGGGATGCGACGCCTGCCACACCTATTTGTCGGCTGGTCGTGGTTCCTCGGCGCGCTTGTGCCGACCATCGGCATTGTGCAGGCCGGGCATCAGGCGATGGCGGACCGGTTTGCCTACGTGCCGGTGATCGGGTTGTTCCTCGCCGCGACGTGGGTGACGGCCGACGTGGCGGCGCGATTCGCGCTGCCGCTGCGACTGCGTGTTTTCGTCGCCGGTGCGGTGGCTGTCGCGTGTCTGGCGCTGACCGCGCGGCAGCTCGGCTATTGGAAAAACTCGCGCACGGTTTTCGAGCACGCCGTCGCGGTCACGGAAAAAAACTGGGTTGCGTTCAATCGTCTGGGTGCGCTGGCCCTGCGGCGCGCCGATTTGCCCGAGGCCATCGCGCAATTCACCGAACTGGAGCGTTTGCGCCCGAACCGTCCGGAGGTGCAGTTTAATCTCGGGCTCGTGTTGGCGAAATCGTGTCGTTTTCCAGAGGCGGAGGCGCGCTATCGAATGACGTTGCAACTCAATCCCAAGGACGCGCGTGCGACGCATGGCCTTGGTTTTGTCGCGATGCAACTGGGGCGTCTGGGCGAGGCAAAAGCGTGTTTTGACCGGGCGCTCGAACTGGACGCGGGATTGCGGGAATCGCGGAATTGCCTGGACATGATAGCGAGTGGCGCGGCGAAAACCTACGAGGTGATCGCGCGGGCCGAGGCGGAGGTCGCGCGCGAACCGACTAGCGTGGAGGCCCGCCTGCGCGCGGCGGAGTTGCTCACGGCGGCCGGGCGTTTCCCGGAGGCGGTCGCGCATTGCGAAAAAATCCTCGCGCAAACTCCTGGTGAGCCGCGCGCCCTGACCGCACTCGGCGCGGCCCGGGTGCGCGAAGGCCGTCCGGCGGAGGCCGGCGACTTGTTCGCGCGGGCGCTGACGGCGGATCCGAAGTCCGCCGAGGCGCACTTTCAGTTGGGCATGTTGCGCGAGCGGGCAGGGCGTTTTGACGACGCGCTGGCGCATTATCAGTCTGCGGTGCAGGGCAGGCCCGAGTTCGGGAATGCCTGGACCAGTCTGGGATTGCTGTGGGCGCGCGGCGGGAAATTGCCCGCGGCATTCGATGCCTTCGAGCGGGCGGCGGGGAGCCAACCCGAGAACGCCGATTTCCAACTGCGCGCCGGTTTGGTGGCCGCCAATCTCCAGCGCGCGGCGGTGGCGCAGCGCTACCTGCGCGAAGCCTCCCGACTGCGGCCCGACTGGGCGCCCCCGCTCAACGCCCGTGCCTGGTTGCTCGCGACCCACCCCGATCCGCAGAGTCGCAACGGCATGGACGCCGTGAAACTCGCGCGGCGCGCGTGCGAACTGACGGAAGACCGAAACGTGGTTTACCTCGATGTGCTCGCGGCGGCGCTGGCGGAAGCCGGCGATTTCGCCGGGGCGGTGGCGACGCTCCAAACGGCGCTCGCCCGCGCCTATGCCGCCAATCCGCCCATTCCCACCGCGGAGTATTCCGCCCACTTGCAGCTCTATCAGGCGGGAATGCCGTATCATCAAGCGCCCCTCGAAGCCGTGCGTCCGTGAGGATTTGCGCGAGGCAACGGGCCGCCGCTCTCACTCCTCGCGTCGCAGGTAAAACGCCATCGTCGCGCTCCGGCCCAAGAGCGCGGCAAGCGGCACCCAAAGGAGACTCAGGACCGAGAGCAGGGGCGTCAGAAGCAGCGTGAGGAGAACCGAAAAACGGGCCGGCTTGATCGCCTGCTGAAGTTTTGCGCCCTGCCCGCGGAGCAAATTGTAGAGCAGGTTGGGGGAAATTCCCGCGCGGTTTAGGAGCGTTTGCACCCACGAAAAAAAATCGTACTTCGGCGCGAGATTCGCCACCGCGCAAACCTTGAATCCGGCGGACTCGAAGAGCCGGCGCAACCGCTCGCGGCGGAAATGTTGCAAGTGCCGCGGCACATCGAGATGAAACCATTTGGCCTGTCCCCAGCGCGCTTCCCAACTGGAAAAATCCGGCACGGCCACGAGCAAGACTCCGCCCGGTCGCAGCACGCGATGAATCTTCCGCAGGATGGCGAGCGGCTCCGGGACGTGTTCGAGCACGTGCCACAGGACCACCGCATCGAACGCACCCGCGCCGAAGCCCAGCCCTTCGAGAGTGCCCACCTTCACGGAAAGCCCGAGCGCTTCACGCGGGAATTTCGCCGAGGCATCGTCGAGTTCCGTCCCGAGAGTTTCCCAACCGCGGTCGCGAAATTCACGCAGCAAATGCCCGCGGCCACAACCGACATCCAGCACGCGCTTTTGGCCGCCACCGATCAATTGCTCCACGCGGCGCGCCCGGCCGCGATACAGGCTGCGTTGCAGAAACTCGACCGGGCCAGGAAATCGCCGGCCCTTGGTTTCGCCGTAATAGGCGACGGGATAGTAGCGGCGGGGTTCACTCGCGACGGGCTGTGGCCAGGTGAAAACCGACTGGCACTCGCGACACTCGAAAACCCCGAACTCAGCCGGAACTATTCTTTAGCCACGGATGGAACACGGATGAAACACAGACAGGGCGGTTCGCTCGTTCGACGCTTCGCCGGTTGGACAACTCACCGGATAGTGTGCCCGCGTTGGAACCGCATCTCATGACCAAAGTGTCGGCCAGCGGTGTTCAATCTGTGTTTCATCCGTGGCTCAACTG
>JAYVOY010000253.1:0-6527 GCA_043757645.1 Verrucomicrobiota bacterium | reverse complement strand
CAAACCTCCAAGCCAACGGGCGACGTGGTGCTCCAGGAAATCTGGCGCATCAAGGACGAACTCTCCGCCGCTCGCGGGCACGACATTGACCGCCTCTTCGACGACTTGCGTCAGCGCGAAAAACAATCCGGCCATCGCGTGGTGAACCTGCAACGCAAACACCGCAAGGCGTGAGAACGTGCGCGTGACAGTCCAAAATGAATCCGCAACCACCGCCGAGGCGGTCGAAGTGCTGCTTGAAGTTCGTCGCGCAATGTTTGGCGGAGAACCTGCCGCTCGTGAGCGGTGACGATGCGTTGGATGCTTAGAGCCTGTCTGAAAATGCGGTGGAGCGCGGCTGTGTCGCAGACCAGCCGCAGCCACCAGCTCAAGCCAGATGCCTTCCCAACAAGTGTGTGCTGCGACTGGTCGAGGACGACACAGCCGCGCTCCGGAATTTTCAGACAGGCTCTTACGGACTCTTCGCCGAAACCGCGACGGTGCGGGAAACTTGGGGATGGGGTCAGCGAACCGGGTGGCGGTGGTTGGGGAAAATGGAAGCCGCTCGCGGGGGCGAAGATGGGGTTGTTGAAAAATGCAGATTTCTCGCGGGCCTCACTCTGTTTCGTGATTCGGTGCGGAAATTCTAGTCACGTTAAGTGTCGCCTAATGTACCAATATCAGGAACTAACCACCGTTCACGGCGAGGCCGAGTACGCGAGTCAGTTCCGCATCTGACCGCAAAGGGGAAAAGAATGTCGAGGGTGAGCACTGCCGTGTTCATGGTGGCGTGCGGCTCCGGCTTGACAGAATTTTTGCGACGATCTCTGATTGGTTTGCGTTCCACCACATTTTAATTTTTTCCTGATAGCTCTTCCTAATTTTGATCAGGTCGGGTCGGGTAAGCCAATCTTCCGTGGTCAGCCTTTGCTGTTTAATTGCCTCTGGAATACCGGCGTCCCAATCCGGGAACCCGATCTTGGCGCGATCAGCCGAACGCACGATCACATTCGTTGCTGTCACAATAAGATCATATCCTTCCTTGTTGGCTGGTTCGGCCAGGATTATGGCTAGCAATTTGGTTAACGCCATCTCAACGTCTTCTCTGGTCGTGGATGGTATTTCTAATAATGCAACTGCGGCAATCAAGTGTTGCCACTTACCGGGAAGGCGTAGGGCCATTCTAAAAATCGGCACAGACCGCGGCGGCTCTATACGGGCTAGCACCTCCAATGCATTTAATCCAACTTCACGATTGGTCGATGCGCATAGGGTCTCCAACCCAGCTACGACTTGCTGTTCCGATTGCATCCTTGCCTTGTCTGTTGTTGCAAGGCTTCGAGCAGCATTAATTCCACGGTTCTGCTCTGCGGGGTCGCTGCTAAGAAGCATGGCGGAAATCCCAGTGATTCTGGCTTCAACCGTTACGTCGTTTCTGTTTGTAGAAGCCTGAATGTCGGCTGCCTTGCGAATTTCCGCTGTCTGAGCGTCAAGTGCGAGCAATGCTCCCATCAAGCCGACGCACGCAAAACATTTGAAAAAATGACAGTCGTTCATGTTACTCATCCCTCTTTTTCTTTATGCGGGTTCCCGCTGGCAGCTGATTTCAGCAGCCCGGCTGTGTCGGTCGCAAAAGTAGATGGGCCTATTTGGAGAAAATGAACTGAAAACAGGCCTGTTGCAGCCAGCTCAAACTCACTTCCACTTCAACTCCTTAAGCTCAGCGTCTGAGAGCTTGGCAAGGGATTTGATTTCTTTGATAAAGGCGGCGTTCTTCGGGTCATTTGCAGGAAATCTGGCGCAGAATTGCAAAAGAAACGACGTGAGAAATGGCTCGGGGTTTGAAAGCTGGAACTGTAATTGGTCCATGACCATGTTAGTCCGATTTTCCTGCATTATTTTATCGTAAGCCTTCTTTGAGGCTGGGTCCGTCAAAGATTTTGCATCTGGAACTCCAGCATCTATCAATATCTTTTCTGCCTTCACGGGGATTTGCTCAGTCCGGTTCACGTAGTTTTTTATGATTCGCCCGCGAAGCTCTCCGATGAAACCTGCCAGCTTGATCAAGGTATCCTTTGGGCTTTTTTTCTCAAGCAAGAACATGCAAGCTAATGTGGCCTCTACTTTAGGATCCACACAAGAAAGGGCTATTTGAATGTCTGATGGTATCGGTTTTTGCAACGTATTGGTTAGTATAACCATGAGGGCTTCTTCCCAACCCTCTGGATATGTTTGTGAAGCTGATTCCACAAATCGAACTGCCAAAGCTGCCGTCACAAATCGCGCAGCACTTTGCATGCATTTAAAATACGCTTCTGGCTCCTTCGGCCACAGCTTTTCTATCGCAGGCAAGGCCGCGATAACAGCCTTGATGTTGTTGGTCGCCCCAGCCTGGACAATTTGCAAATAGACCGCGTTTGTTTGCTCGCCAGCTCGCAGCATGGAGGTAGAAAACATAAAGGCTGCTAAAAAACAACCAACTAAAGAACTATATGCAATCTGTTTTTTCATAGCTATCAGGGCACTTCCAAAAACCCAGACTAGTCTCACTTATAGCTTCCCAAAACCTATCGGAGAGTGGTATTACTCGCGGGCATGAAGACCCCTACGAGATATATCCAACCCGCCCCCCTCGGACTGTTCGACGCGCAGGACCGGTTGGCGCAAATCCACCGGCTGGGCGATCCGCTCGCCGCCTTGAACCTCGTCATGGACTGGACGCTATTCCTACCCGTGTTGGCCCGCCTCCCGCGCGCCGAACCCAAGGCTCCCGGCGGCCGCCCGGCCTATCCGCCGCTGCTGCTCTTCAAGATCCTCGTCGTCCAGTCACTTTACGGCTTGAGCGATGAGCAGGCGCAGTTTCAGATTCTTGACCGCCGTAGTTTTGGCCACTTCCTCGGGCTGCTGGATGGCGACCAGGTGCCCGATCAGAACACCCTCCGCGAGTTCCGCGAAAAGCTCACGCGGGCCGAGCTCTTCGGCGCACTCTTCGCCGCCTTCAACACCCGGCTGACCGAGCAGGGATTCATCACCCGCAAAGGTCAGATTATCGACGCGTCCTTTGTGGAGGTGCCGCGGCAACGCAACCGACGGGAGGAGAATGCCGCGATCAAAGAAGGCGCGGTTCCGGCAGGTTGGGAGCAGGATTCCAAACGGCTGGCCCACAAGGACTTGGATGCGCGATGGACAAAGAAGAACGAGCAGAGTTACTACGGTTACAAGGATCACGTCGTCGCGGATTTAACGAGCAAACTCATCGTCCGCGCCGAAGTGACGGCGGCCAGCACCCATGATAGTCAGGCCCTAGACTCACTCACGCGGCCCGGCGATCCGGAAACCTGGGCCGACAGCGCCTACGCGGGGGCACCGTGCGCGGCGATTTTTGCAGCCAAGGGCATCACCGCGCACGTGTGTGAGAAGGGCACGCGCGGTCATCCCCTGACCAAGGGACAGCAGCGCTCCAACCGGAAAAAGTCACGCACGCGGGCGCGGGTGGAACATATCTTTGGATATATGACCGGGAGCATGCGGGCGCTGTCTCAGCGGGTGATCGGGTTCGCCCGGAACCGAGCGGGGATTCTGCTGGCGAACTTAGTGTATAACATGGCCCGGGTGGAGCAAATCATCCGCCTGCAGCTCTGGGGCCGCAAGACGCCGAGTCTGGTGTAAGACGAAACTGGCAGGGAGTAACCGGCGCTAACTAGGTTTCTGGGGAAGAATAGCCGGTTTGGAGACAACCAAGAGATGACTTTCCAAAACCCTCATTCGCCGGTCTATCTCGGAAACCTGAAAAACGGGGTTTTTGGAAGTCCCCATCACTTATTAATGAGAAGTAATCACATTGTTCATTGTGCGTTTCACCCAGTGATCAAATTTACTTACGGTCATTGCTCCGTTCGCGTCAATCGAGAAGTTTTGGTTCCAACCTTCCATATTCCTCCATTCCACAGCGTTCATGACCCGCCACTGACCTAGAATATCCCACATAAAACTGCCGCCGTCTCCAAACGGCCCACGACGACCATATAGTTTAGCATTGTCCCACGGATCAGGCCATGAGTTATCATTGTTTAACTTGAAAGGAATATCAGCTCCGTTGTTAACGTGGGACGGTGTGTTTGCCCACGATTTTGTGAAATATCCATTTATGATTAAATTGTATGCCCTCATATATCCGGCACCTCACCCTCAATCCCTCTCCCCGTTCGAGGCGGAGAGGGAGGCCGGGCGGGTGCTCCACCGGTGAAACGGGGGGCTGTTTTCAGTCGTCCCGGCGGGACTTGCGAAGAGAAAGTTATCCACCCAGCGGCGTGAGGGGTTGGCGTTTGCCGCGGCGGAGGTCTTGTTGGCGGCGGAGGATTTCGAGGCGCTGTTCGTCGGTGACGGCGGGGTCGTTGGCGCGCTGGGTGAGGGTGGTGAGCTGGCGGTCGATGAAGTCGTTGCGGAGGCGGAGCATGACGTCATTGAGCTGGCGCGGGGGATCGGGGATGGGGCGGTCGGTGGTGGCGGCCTCGGCCAGGAGTTGTTGCTGGGCGGGGTCCTCGAGGTGGCTCATGAGCGCGGCCACGCTGCTCCACGCGGTGTTTTGATGGGCTTCGAGGCGGTGGCTGACGAGGGCTTGGGCACCGGGGTGCGCGAGCCAGGTGGGATCGAAGAGTGCGGCGAGTTGGTCGAGGAGTTCGTCGTGGTTGAAGAGGAGTTTGAGGAGCCAGAATTCGAGCGGGTTGGGGGGCGCGAGGGTGGGCGCGGGCGGGGCGTGGTCGGCGGTTTCGTCGGCGCGTTCGCGCGGGGTGGCGGGGCGGGCGGTGGCGGTGGTTTTGCGGAATTCGGCGCGGGCGGCGTCGGGGGCGACGCCGAGGCGGAGGGCGGTTTTTTGGGCGTATTTATCGACGAGGACGTTGTTGCCGGTTTTGAGGATGCCCTCGGCCATGGCGTTGAGGACGGCGAGGCGGCCTTTGTCGGTGGTGAGGTCGTTCGTGGCGCAGAGGCGGTTGAGGTAGTAATCGAAGAAGCCTTCGGCGCGGGCGATGACTTCTTTAAAAGCTTCGCCGCCGTGGGCTTTGATGAAGCTGTCGGGGTCGTGGGGCGCGGGGATGAGGGCGACGCGGATGGAGATGCCGGAGGCGAGGAGGCTGTCGAGGGAGCGGACGGTGGCTTTTTGGCCGGCGTTGTCGGAGTCGAAGCAGAGGACGACTTCATCGACGTAGCGTTTGAGGATGCGGGTGTGGTCGCTGGTGAGGGCGGTGCCCTGGGGGGCGATGACGTTTTGCACGCCGGCCATGTAGCAGGCGATGAGGTCGAGCTGGCCTTCGCAAACAATGGCGAAACCGGTGTCGAGGAGGGCGCGTTTGGATTTGTCGAGGCCGAACATGACGCGGCCTTTGGTGAAGATGGGGGTCTCGGGGGAGTTGACGTATTTGGCGGTTTTCTCGTCGCCGGTGAGGATGCGTCCGCTGAAGCCGATGACGCGGCCTTGTTCGTCGCAGATGGGGAACATGAGGCGGCCGCGGAAGCGGTCGTAGTAACGGCCGGTTTCTTCCTTGCGAATG
Organism: Verrucomicrobiota bacterium; assembly: GCA_043757645.1. GTDB lineage: Bacteria > Verrucomicrobiota > Verrucomicrobiia > Limisphaerales > BJHT01 > BJHT01. The sequence goes on along the minus strand of JAYVOY010000253.1, from coordinate 999 downwards.
ATGAGGCCGGCTTGTGCGACGAGTTCGGGTTCAAAGTTTTTGCCGCGCGCCCAGTTGACGGTGTCGTCCCAGGCCTCGGGGGCGGCACCGAGGCGGAAGAGTTTGATCGCGTCCTCCGAGACGCCGCGTTTGGCGAGGTACTCGCGGGCGAGCTGGCCGGAGGCTTCGTTGGCGAGGGCGCTTTGCCAGCGGAGGGTGAGTTGCTCGTGGATTTTGTAGAGGGTGTCCTTGAGGTGGATGCTCTGCTGCTGGCCGGGGGTTTGGACGGTTTCGATTTCGATCTTGGCGCGTTCGGCGAGGCGGCGGACGGCGTCGGGGAAGGGAATGTTTTCGTAGCTTTTGACGAAGTTGAAAACGTCGCCGCCCTTGTGGCAGCCGAAGCAGTAGAAGATTTGTTTGCCCGGATTGACGTTGAAGCTGGGGCTTTTCTCTTTGTGGAAGGGGCAGAGGGCGGTGAAGTTCGCGCCGGCGCGTTTGAGCGGGAGGTAGCCGCTGATGATCTCGACGATGTCGCTGGCGGAGCGAATGCGGTCGAGCAGCGTGGGATCGAAGAAACCGGCCATGAGTTGAGCGGGCGCGCGCGGGGCGGGCGCTTACTTTTTGGCCGGGGCGGAATTGATCACGTCGTCGGCGGGGTGGCCGGACTTTTTCTGCTCGGCGATGTCGGATTTAAAAAAGGGTTCGTAGCGCACGGGCTGGATCAGGTGTTGGCTAAAGTGTTGGTCGATGAATTTACCGGACATGGATTTCGCGAAGATTTCGTGCTGAATCTTGCCAAGGTCCGGGAAGAAGGTGGAACCTAATTCGGCGAGCTGTTTCTTTTCGGTGGCTTTGGCTTCCTCGGCGGAAATGTAGCGGGCGCGGATGAGCGAGAGCGCGGCGAGGAGCACGGCGAGGTGAATGAGCACGCCGGCCAACATGCCGAGGGGATATTCGAGGCGGCCGAAGTAATCGCCGCTGAGGAGTTTGTCGCTGATGCCGTTTTGGAGGCGTCCGACG
>JAYVOY010000252.1:0-6543 GCA_043757645.1 Verrucomicrobiota bacterium | reverse complement strand
GGCGAGACGGTCTGCCTCGTCGGCGAGAGCGGCTGCGGCAAGAGCGTGACGGCGCTGTCGATCGCGCGGCTCGTGCCGATGCCGCCGGCGCGTTATCCCGGCGGGCAGATTTTGCTGAACGGCCGCGACGTGTTGCAGATGGGCAAGACAGAGTTGCGCGCGATTCGCGGCGGCGTGGTGAGCTACATTTTTCAGGAACCGAGCGCGTCGTTGAACCCGGTCTTCCGCATCGGCAATCAAATCAAGGAATCCCTCAAGCTGCACCGCCCGCGGGTGGCGACGGATGACGAGGTGATCCGGCTGCTGAAGCTGGTGGGCATTCCCGCGCCGGAATCGCGCATCAAGGATTACCCGCACCAGATGTCCGGCGGCATGCAGCAGCGCGTGATGATCGCGATGGCGCTGGCCTCGGAGCCGAAGCTGCTGATCGCCGACGAGCCGACCACGGCGCTGGATGTCACGATCCAGGCGCAGATTCTCGAGTTGTTGCAGGACCTCAAGGCGCGGCTCGGCATGAGCATTCTCCTCATCACGCACAACCTCGGCATCGTGGGCGACCTCGCCGACCGCGTGGCGGTGATGTATGCGGGGCAGGTCGTGGAACTCGCGCCCGCGTCCGAATTGCTGCGGCGGCCGCTGCATCCCTACACGAAGGCGCTGATGAACAGCGTGCCGAAGCTCGGCCGCGAGCAGCAGCGCTTGGAGGCGATCCCCGGCAACGTGCCGCAACTCGGACGCTTCCCGGCGGGCTGCCGCTTTCACCCGCGCTGTCCGAAGGCGCAGGCCGATTGCGCGCAAAAAGCGCCGGAGTTGGTGGAGGTCGAGGCGGGGCGGTGGGTGCGGTGTCCGTATTGGAAGTGAACGCCGGTGCGGGGGCCATGAACAACGGGTTTCCACGGCCTTTGAATCAAGGGGAGCGGGAATTGTTGGTGCATCTGCTGAACAAGTTCTTTCCCACGCAGAAGAACTTTTTGGAGCAACTCGATCAAACAGTCGTGGTTGGCGGATGCCTTTGTGGTTGTCCCACGATTCACTTGTGGAAAGCGGGAGAAGAGGTGCCCCCCGGCGGGGCGAGTCGAGTCTTTTGGCTGGGAAATGGTGAAAATCTCGCCGGCGAATTGGTGGGACTGCTACTCTTCGAGAAAGATGGTGTGTTGTCGTGTTTGGAAATTTTTCCTTATGGAGATGAGCGAGCCTGTGGACTGCCCAAGCTGGAATTAATCGTGGCGTGCCCGACCGTTTTGTCGGCGGCTCGTTCCCAAAGCGCTTCCCGCACGGCATTCATTGCGTGAGGTCTCCATCACTCACCTGCGACATCCTGCTGGGCCTCGACAAAGGCAATGAGCAGGCATTGGGAGACAGGGCTTTACGGTGAAGACCTCCGGTCTCGCCCAAAACCCGAAGAAAACGGTCAACCCGTAGTCCGCGGTATGGCAGGACTCCTCAACGCCCTTGCGGAGTGGAGGGCTTTTCCGCTATTTTGAAATCAAAAGACGGATTGGCAGAAACCAGCGCGAACGAATGGTTACAACGCCCGAATTTCATTCAAAGATCCTTCGCCGAAAAACGTCGACGGACGAGTGCCGGGTGTACCGCGCCGGACTGGAATGGGATTTGGCCGATCCTATCGTCATGGAGAGCGCCGCCGACTTTAGATCGACGCCGCAATGGAGAGGGCGGTTGAACCCTTACCACCATCAAGTCACGAATCTCATTACATTTTGCCGCCGGCTGCCTGTCACGCTGTTGGCGGATGACGTCGGCCTCGGCAAGACGATCAGCGCGGGTCTGATAATGAGTGAGCTAATTTCGCGTTCGCGCGTTTCAAAGGTCTTGATCGTTTGTCCGAAGCTCCTTGGTCCACAATGGCAAGCGGAACTCTTGGAGAAATTCGACATTGCAGCGGAAATCGCAATTGGTAACGAGTTAATCACCGCTGAACCGGAAGGAGTGGGGGCCGTGATCACTACCTACGATTCCGCACGCCTCTATCTTGAGAGAATCCCCGACGACAGATTCCAGATGCTGATCCTTGATGAGGCGCACAAACTGCGGAATCTCTACGGGACGGACCATGCTCCCCAGGTTGCTCTTTGTTTCCGTGCAGCGCTTGCGAGGCGGAGATTCCCCTTTGTGTTAATGCTGACCGCAACCCCGATTCAGAACCGCCTATGGGATCTGTATTCACTGGTCGATCTCCTTACCGTTGCTCGAGGCCATGAGAATCCTTTTGGGGCACCAGGAACGTTTGCCCGCCGCTTCATTGCTGACCAGCGTGATCAGGCAAGACAATTGCAGCCGGAAGCCTGTGACGAATTCCGTTCGATTGTTTACGGCTATATGTCGCGTGTGCGGCGGGGCGACGCCAACCTACAGTTTCCCGTCCGGCAGGTAGAAATGGAACGGGTCGATCCTACGCCTGCCGAAATGCAGTTGATAAAGACGATCGCAAAGCCAATTCAAAAACTAAATCGTCTTGTCCAAATAAACATCCTCCAAGCTTTGACCAGTAGCCCCGAAGCGCTGATGGTCCAACTTCGCAATATGGCTAGGAACGGGACCGCGCCTCAGGAACTAGCAGACGCGGTGAAGGCAATAGTAACCAAAATGCCGGGCAGTGCGAAGCTGACTGGGCTTGGTCGGCTAATTGACAAGCTCACTAGACAGAACCCAGACCGTTGGCGATTGGTAGTTTTTACTGAAAGGCTGGAAACTCAGACGACAATTCAGGCGTTTTTGGAAAACCGCGGACTGAAAGTCGGAATCATCAATGGCGAATCCGGCCAGCGTAACCAAGAAACTATTGCGAGCTTTCGAAATAGTCCCCCAGGCATCAGAGTGATTGTTTCGACCCGGGCCGGCACAGAAGGCGTAAACCTTCAGGTCGCAAATGTGTTGGTGAACTACGATTTGCCCTGGAACCCGATGATCGTCGAGCAGCGCATCGGACGCGTGCAACGCCTCGGCTCGGATCATGCAAATGTCAGTATCCTCAATATCACTCTACGCGGCACCTTCGAGGAATACATTGTAGGGCGACTCATGGAAAAGTTGCAGATGGCTGCACACGCCATTGGAGATATTGAAGCGCTACTGCAAGGGGCGGATATCGGCGACGATAAACTTGAAAGCTTCGAGGATCGAATTCTAAAGTTGGTGCTGGCAGCGCTAGCTGAAAAGGATTTTGAGGAAGGAACAAGGCGGGCCGAAGAAAGTATCGAGAAAGCGAAGTCCGAACTCGCATGCGAGGAAGACAATATCAACGACCTGCTCGGCAAATCATCGGGGTCGGAGTACGTCGGTCCACGCACTCCGACCCTGCCGCCGATGGTGCGCTCAATGGAGTTCCCCGAATTCACTCTGGCAGCGTTGCGAGGCCTCGGCGTGCGGCTCACACCACACCCACCGGATCTATACCTCGCACAAGAAAACAATGGCAGGGAGTATATCCGATTCCAAGAACACGCCGGCGGAATTTCTGGAAGTACGCTTTATGCCCCCGGTTCAGCAGCGTTTCAGCGGCTCGTCAGCCGTGTCATCGCGAGCGGTTTTCACGAAGTGGACGATCTTGACGCGAATCCACAACGAGGGAGTCAGGTTCTCGCCAGAAATTGGATCGGGAGCTTTGGAGGTAAGCCGATAGCAACTGAAGCCACCAAAGCTTGCCGATGCTTCGCCGGTAAGGCCCTGCTCCGTGTGCGGGCGACAGTGGCCCATGACAGTTATGAACGATTGGTCGAAGTTGTTTGTACGCCAGCAGATCATCGCAGGGATGGCGGGGTTGCCGCCTTGGCTCCGTTTGGAAACGCTATAGAGGACCCGGAAACACTTGGCCTCAATATTGCAAGAATATCCGAGGCGGCCGGTTTGGACGAGGGTATCTCTGAGTTCTGCCGCTTCTATTTGGAGCGCAGGCAACAGGAGACAGCGTCAGCAGGCGGTGACGAGCGCAAACGCCAGAAGCTCAATGACGAGTTCACTCCCCGACTCGCGATCACTCTGGTTGGGTTGGAAGGCAAGGTGCATCGCGAGGTAACCGTTCTAGTGCGCTACAATTTCAATTCCGAGCTGGGTTACGAAAGCCACGTCACGGTCTTGCCACACACCGGCGAGATTACCAAAATTCCCGAGTTTGGACGCTGTTCAAAATCGGCGCGAAGTGTGCCTGCTTCCTGCCTCGGTAAATGCGATGTTACCGGCGAACCGGTTCTACAACACCTGCTGGTCAAATCTGAAATTAGCGGCCGACTAGCTTTGCCTGAATTGACACTCTTGTGCGCGCACAGTGGCAAACGGGTTTTGGAGAGCGAGACCGAGCCATCGGCGGTTTCCGGGAGGAAGGTTGCCAGTGTCTATCTACGGACGTCCGCACTGAGCCGGCTTCGGGCTGAACCGGAGCATTTCGGAAACTGCGCCTTCACAAACTTAGAGCTACTCAATAGTGAACTGGCCACCAGCGAAATTTCGGGCCATCGCTACCGCCTTGACGAGAGGATTAAATCGGCAGTGTCGGGAAAGACAGGGCATCGACGTGAGTTTATATTGTGCTATGTAACCCAACAGCTCGTGGCGTCTGTAGAAGCCGAGCGGTGCGAGGTTACAGGCAACAAGGTCCGTCCCGGTGTGCTGGAAACATGCGAGGTTACCAGAAGGCGGATGCTGCCATCAGAAATCGAGCCATGCGCAGCGACTGGCAAGCGGGTGCATAAGCGCCTCTTGGTGCCGAGTAGCATCTCAGGTGCGCTGCTTCTCGGCGAGGCAGCAATTCGCTCGGGGTCAGGAAAATACTGCCTGCCCGCAGAAGCTCGCGGCTGTTTCTGGAGTGGTGAATCGTTTCACCCCGATGATTTGCGCACCTGCACTCTTACCGGCATCACCATGCACACTCAGTTTACAGTTGAAAATGGGCCACCACGTCTCCGCGCATTGGTGGAACTTCTCGATGGGTTCATTCGCAGTGCCGACCAGTTAAACGTCTGGCCCGATGTCGCGACACGATTGACCGAGGCTCTCCGGGGCGGGAAATGCCGGGTCGAAGCAGCCGTGCTTTCACCGACGGGCGGACATCTAGCGTTCACTTGCGAGGTCAAAACCATGCTCGGGTTTAAAACCAGTATCATCGGAGCAATCTACGCGCTCGAAAAGGGATCCATCATCGGGCGCATTGCCCGCGGTAAGCGGACATCAAATGGTTGGAATATACGCGTAGGCGAGTAATCGAGAACTGGCAGCGCCTCGAACCCGCTCCAAACACCAGTCATTCGGCGGCGAAAAGCGGAGGGGTTGCAAAACCCGATTTCGAGAAATGCTTGAATGGGTTCAGTTCGTGAATTTGTCACACCCGTCAGTATCCGGCGCACAGGAGCGCGGGCGCGGTGTGGGGCGCGGTTGTTGCCGCGATTGGCGGAGCGGCTGACGGCGCAATTCGGAAGCGGGTTCGACGCCTCGAACCTGCACAAGATGAAACAGTTTTACCGCGCGTTCCTGACTTTAGACGCACTGCGTCCAGAATTGAGCTGGACCCATTATCGCACGCTGCTGCGCGTGCGAGGATGCGGGATGGCGTCCGCGCCTTGGTTTTTCCCGCACGGTTCCGCTACGGTGCGGGCATGGCAAAACAGTGGATCGCGCGCGAGGCGGAGGTGGCCGCGGGGGGGACGCTCAAGTTCGCGTATGTGCTGGATGGGGTGCCGCGCGAGGGGTTTCTGGCGCGGGTGGGCGGGCGGATTGTGGCGTACGAAAATGTCTGCCGGCATTTGCCGCTCTCGCTGGATTTGGATGACAACCGCATTTTCACGCGCGATCGGAAATATTTCGTCTGCCAGACGCACGGCGCGGTGTATGAGCCGCTGTCGGGCTTGTGCGTGCAGGGACCGTGCGCGGGCGCGAGTTTGAAGCCGCTGCGCGTGGTGCGCGAGGGCGGCGGGTTGTGGCTGGAGGTGACGGACACGATCGGGTGATGGGAATCAGAAAAATACTTCGCGCGCGTTTTTCCCCGCTGTCCGCCGGCAAATCGCGAGGCCAGATCGTTTCCCTTTTTTACGTGGCGCAGTCCGTCCCGGCTGCGAGTTCAAGCACCGTCCCGGTGCAGTGGGGGGGACTGGCGGCGAGACGCCGCCGGAACTCGCAGGCGCGGACGCCTGCGCTACCTCATTTGTGGAAAGGCTCCCAAAAAATCAGCGCCCGCAAAAAATCGCGGGCGTTGAGCCGTAACGCTGCCGTAGGAGCGCCGCCGTCTCGGCGGCTCACACCGTCCACAGGAGGCGGCGGCGGGCATTTTCCGCAGTGCATAAGGTTCCCGGAACGGGGAACCAAAAGAGGCGGTGTGAATGGCCCTCGCGGACTGCCCACGCCCGGAGCCGCCGGACGGCGGCGGTCCGACTGCATGGTTACGGCTGAAGTGGCGCGGTCCGGCGGGCCTACTTCTTTCCGATGCAGTAGAGCTTGGTGTGCGTGCGGATGAAGAGCTGGCCCTGCGAAAGGGCAATGGCGGAGCGGGTTTCGTTGTCGCCGGGTTCGCCGAGCAGGGTGTGGTTCAGAATT
>JAYVOY010000251.1:0-6600 GCA_043757645.1 Verrucomicrobiota bacterium | reverse complement strand
CAATTATCACGCCGTCCTCCAAGCCCTCGAGGTCGTCTCCCGCGGTCTCCAGCACTCGGTCGCGCATTCGCTCCGCCTCGAACGCGACGCCTTCGTCGCTCTCGCCACGGGTTCGCGCGCGCGGAATCTGCTCGGGCTTTTTCTCCTGCAAGAACGCGCGAAAAAAATTTCATTCCCCGTTCCCGTCACCGCCACTCCGAGCGCGCGCATCACCGCCGTCGCCGTCATCGGCGCGGGCGTGATGGGCGCGGGCATCGCGCACTGGCTTAGTTCGCACGGCGTGCGCGTGATTCTCAAGGACATCAATGCCGGCGCGGTTGCGAAGGGCATGGCCGCGATTCAAAAACTTTACGACGACGCCGTGAAACGCCGCCTCCTCACGCCGCTCGAAGCCCGCACCGGTCTCGACCGCATCCAACCCGCCGTCACCGAGGTTCCGCTGCGCCACGTCGATCTTGTCATCGAGGCCGCGGTCGAACGCCTCGATCTCAAGCAGGAACTCTTTCGCAAGCTGGCCGCGCACGTTGGCTCCAACACGCTCCTGTTGACCAACACGTCGGCGCTGTCCATCACGCAGCTCGGGGCCAGTGCTGGCGTCAGCAAATGCGTGGCCGGCTTGCATTTTTTCAATCCCGTTCACCGTATGCAATTGGTCGAGATCATCGTCGGCGACCACACCGCGCCCGCCACCGTGCAACGCGCCGTGCGCTTCGCCCAACAAATCGGCAAGCTCCCCGTCATCGTCCGCGACCGCCCTGGCTTCCTCGTCAATCGCATCCTCATGCCCTATCTGCTCGAGGCTGGCCAACTCTTCACCAGCGGCGCGAGCATCGAGGACATTGATGAGGCGATGCTCGATTTCGGAATGCCGATGGGGCCGCTCCGCCTCATTGATGAAGTCGGCATGGATGTTTCGCTCCATGTCGCCGACACGCTTGCCACCGCGTTCGCGCCGCGTCTCGTCGTCCCCACTGTCCTCAAGAAAATGATCGCCTCCGGCTGGTTCGGGAAAAAGAGCGGACTCGGTTTCTACGATCACGCGGGCAAGGACGCCCAACCCAACGCCCTCGCCGCGCGCTTCACCGCCGACACCCGCGCCGCAAATCTCGACCACGAGGAACTGCAAACGCGCCTCGTCCTCGCGATGGTCAACGAAGCCGCGCGCTGCCTCGATGAAGGCGTCGCCGAATCGCCCGCGGACATTGATTTCGCGATGGTGATGGGCACCGGCTTCGCGCCCTTTCACGGCGGCCCCCTGCGTTACGCCGACAGCACGGGCCTGCGCGAAATCATCGTCGCCCTCGACACCCTCGTCGCCACGGGTGAAACCCGTTTCGCCCCCTGCGCGCTCCTCCGCCAACTCGCCGCCACCAACGGGACATTTTACCCGACACCGCCCGCCACCACACGACCGCTCGCGCCAGACACTCACGTCCACACCGTTCCCCTCATCGAGAAAGGCTGATTATGAACGCCCTCAAACCCGCCCCCGAACCCGTCACCCACGCGCCCAACACCGACGAGGTCGCGCCCGTCATCGACACCTCGAAAATGTCCACCGGCCAGCGCGCCGCGCTCGAAATGACCGAGGCCGCGCGCGACGCCACCGCCGACCGCGCGAGCGTCGTCAGCGAGATTTTTCTCGGCCGCCTCAACCTCGAATCGCTCCTCCCGTTCCCCGAACAAAAGCCCGCCGACCACGATCAGGGCGATGCCTTTCTCCAACGCCTCGAAAAATTTCTTCGCGAGAATGTCGATCCCGACGAGATCGACCGCACCGGTGAAATTCCGCAAAAAGTTCTCGCCGGCCTCGCCGCGATGGGCGCGTTCGGCATCAAGATTTCCCCCACGCACGGCGGCCTCGGCCTCTCGCAAACCAACTACTGCCGCGCCGCGATGCTGCTCGGCAGTTACTGCGCGAACCTCACCGCGCTCCTCTCCGCGCACCAATCCATCGGCGTGCCGCAACCGTTGATTCTCTTCGGCACCGAGGAGCAAAAGCGCCGCTTCCTCCCGCGCGTCGCAGGCGGCGAAATCTCCGCCTTCGCCCTCACCGAACCCGGCGTCGGCTCCGACCCCGCGCGCATGGCCACGCGCGCCGACCCCACGCCCGACGGCGCGGGCTTCACCATCAACGGCGAGAAACTCTGGTGTACGAACGGCACCAAGGCCGGCGTCATCGTCGTCATGGCCCGCACCCCCGCGAAGGTCGTCCACGGCCGCTCGCGCGATCAAGTCACCGCGTTCATCGTGGACATGGACACGCCCGGAATCGAAGTCACGCACCGCTGCCGCTTCATGGGCTTGAAGGCCCTCTACAACGGCGTCCTGCGCTTCACGAATGTTTATGTCCCGCGCGAAAATATTCTCCTCGCCGAAGGCAAGGGTTTGAAAGTCGCGCTCTCCACGCTCAACACCGGACGCCTCACGCTCCCCGCCGGCTGCCTCGGCGCGAGCAAACGCTGCCTCGAAATCGCCCGTCGCTGGGCCTCCGAACGCGAGCAATGGGGCGCGCCCATCGCCAAACACGCCGCCATCGCCGACAAACTCGCGCGCATGGCCGCCGACATTTTCGCGCTCGAATCCATGACCCGCTACGCCGCGAGTAAAGTGGACCGCGACAAACACGCCGACGTCCGTCTCGAAGCCGCGATGTGCAAACTCTGGGGTTCCGAGGCCGCGTGGCGCATCGTCAACGAAACCATGCAAATCCGCGGTGGCCGCGGCTACGAAACCGCCGACTCACTCAAGGCGCGCGGCGAGGCCCCGATCGCCGTCGAGCGTTTCCTGCGCGATTGCCGCATCAACACCATCTTCGAGGGCAGCAGCGAAATCATGCGCCTCTTCATCGCGCGCGAAGCCCTTGACCCGCATCTGAAAATTGCCGGGGCCGCGCTCAACACGCAGTTGCCCCTCGCCGAACGCGCCAAGGCCGCGCTCAAAGCCGGCCTCCACTACGCCGCGTGGTATCCGCAACAATGGCTCCCACTCCCCGGCCTTAACACCCTCGACACCAGCGGCACGCCGAGCCTCGATCCACGGCTCCAGCGTCACCTCCGCTACGCCGCGCGCACCAGTCGCAAACTCGCGCGCACGCTTTTCCACGCGATGGCCCGGCACGGCCCGAAACTCGAGCGCCAACAAGTTCTCCTCGGCCGCTTCGTGGACATCGGCACCGAACTCTTCGCCCTCACCGCCACCTGCTGCCGCGCGCAAACCCTGTTCGACACCGGCGAGCACCGCGAAGATTTGCTGCAACTCGCCGACTTCTTCTGCCGCACCGCCCGCGAACGCATCACCGCCCTCTTCGCCAGCATCCACCACAACTCCGACCGCGACGGCTACCGCCTCGCCCAGGAAGTCAGCGCCGGCAAACTCACCTGGCTCGAAACCGGCATCCTCTCCCAACCCCATTTGTAAGAGACGAGGGAACGAGGCTCTAATCCCGTCCCTGCGCGCGGCTTCGGGAAGCTGAAGCGAAGGCACGATGGCGAGGGGGGGAAAGGTTAGAACGGGGAACGAGGACGAGCGCAACTCGTCCCTACCGGATCGAAGGGTGAGAACGGGGAACGCGGCCGGGCGCGGCAAGACCCTGCCCAAAAACCTAAAAAAAATTCTCCGCCGCCGGGCGGCGGCGGAGAAGCGTAGAGGGAAAAAGAATAAAAGATTAAAGGGAAAGTTGAGCCAGACCTACCGCGACGAAACTCCCACCAACACACACCGAAACCCAAAGTCGCTGCTGCGACCGTCGGGCGAGAAGTCGAAGCGAAACGAGGACAACAGATACACCGAACCGTCGTCGTCCCACGAACCACCCCGCAACACCCGGGAGACTCTACTGCCACTGTAAAAATCCTCGCACCACTGCCAGACATTGCCGCCCATATCGAACAGCCCCAAGCGATTCGCCGCAAAACTCCCGACGGGCGAGGTGTACTCGTAGTCGTCCACGCCGAGCGATGATTCGTAGTTCCCCGCGCCGCGCGGCGGCGGCCATTGCGTGCCCCACGGATACACGTCCTTGATTTTCCAGTGTTTACTCGCCGGCGTCCCGCCCCGCGCCTCGTTCAATCCCACCGCCACGCTCCATTCCCAGTCCGCAGGCAACCGATAGCTTTGCCCCGCGCCCAGCTTGCCCGCCTGCCGCTCCTTTTCCGTCAGCCATTGGCAGAACGCCTGCGCGTCGTCCCAACTCACCTTCACCGCCGGGTGCGTCGGCCCTTGCGCGAAACTCGGTTTCTCCCACGCCCGCCCCGTCGCCGTCGCGAACGCCTGGTAGTCCTGCACCCGCACGTCCCACACCCCGAACAACACCGCCGTCCCCGCCACCGGCACGAACTTCATCCCCAGACTGTTCTCCCCACGGCTCGTCCGCTTTGGGGCCGCTGGCTGGCCGCACGGCGGGGGTGCTGCTTTTGTTCAGCGTTTCATCGCCCCGCGCCGACGGTGCCTGGCCATGAGACATTTCGGGGCCGATAAGCGCCATGAACAGCAGCAAGCAGGCGGTGAGATGCCGGAGTTGGTTTTTCATAAGTTTCCGGTTGCGTTGCAGGAGTCAGTTTTAACCCGAGTTCCGAAATGAGAAAGGGGAGCGCACGCGGCCCGCGTGCTGGTTTGGGCGGCCCGCCCAAACTGTCGTGTCCCAGGTCTCACTTTCTTCTCCGCGCAGAAAAGTTAGTGGAACGAGGTTTTCGGCGAGCCGCCGAAAACGGCACGCCAGCGGCGTGCGCTCCCCGTGCCGCTGCGCGGCGCGCAATCGCTGCTTCGGAGTTCGGGTTCACCACTCGATCAGCGCCGCGCCCCAGGTGAGGCCGGCTCCGAAGACGACGAGAAGAATGAGGTCACCGGTTTGGATTTGGCCGGTAGAGACGGCTTCATCGAGGGCGATGGCGACGGAGGCGGCGGAGGTGTTGCCGTATTTGTGGAGGTTCACAAAAACCTGCCCGGGCTGCGCGCCGAGGCGGTCGCCAACGGCGTCGATGATGCGCTGGTTGGCCTGATGCGGGATGATGCACTTGATCTGCGTAATATCGACTTCGCAGCGGCGCATCACTTCGTTCGCCGCGCTGCACATGGCGTTGACGGCGTTCTTGAAGGTTTCCTTGCCCTCCATCCGCAGGAAGTGCAGGCCGTCGGTGACAGACGCGACGGTCGCGGGGCAACGGCTGCCGCCGCCGGGCATCGAGAGGAGATCGGCCTTGCCGCCGTCGGCGCCCATGCACGCGGTGAGGAGGCCGTGGGAATTCGGACGGCTCTGGAGCACGGCGGCACCGGCGCCATCGCCAAAGAGGACACAGGTGTTGCGGTCCTTCCAATTGATGATCGAAGAAAGTTTTTCAGCCCCGATGACGAGCACGGTTTCGTAAGTGCGCGACATGATGAACTGCTGGCCAACCTCGAGTCCGTAGATGAAACCAGAGCAGGCGGCCTCGAGATCAAACGCGGCGGCGCGGGTGGCTCCGAGCTTTTGCTGCACGAGACAGGCGGTCGAGGGGAACGGCATGTCGGGCGTGATGGTGGCGACAATGATGAGGTCGATTTGGTCGGCGGTGACGCCGGCTTTTTCCAGCGCGCGTTGCGCGGCCTTGGCGCCGAGGTCAGAGGTGAATTCGTTTTCGGCGGCGACGCGGCGTTCCTTGATGCCGGTGCGGGAGGTGATCCATTCGTCGGTGGTCTCGACGAATTTCTCCAATTCCGCGTTGGTGAGAATGCGCTCGGGCAGATAGGAACCGACGCCGACGATGGAACAGGTGCGGCCGATGAAATCATGCTGGGCGCGCGGGTTTCGGAAGGTCCGGGTCGGCAGTTCGCTCATGCGTTGGCGGGGGCTGGGGGTTCGGCGGGGGCGGAGGCGAGGCGCGCCTTGGCCTGGGTGATTTCTTTGAGGATGACCTGATCGATTTGGTTTTTGACGGCGTCCACGCCCTGCTGGATGGCGAGCATGATGGAGCGTTCGCGCGCGCCGCCGTGGGCGATGATGACGTGGCCGTTGAGGCCGAGGAGCGGGGCGCCGCCGAAGTTTTCGGGGTCCATGCGGCGCTTGATCGTGCGGAAGGCACCCTGCGCGAGATACGCGCCAATCTTGCGTTTCGTGTCGCTGGTCAACTCGCGCTTGAGCCAGCCGAACATCGCGGAGGCGAGGCTCTCGCAGGTTTTCAGGACGACGTTGCCGGTGAAGCCGTCGCACACGACGACATCAACATGATTGGAAAAAAGATCGTGGCCCTCGACGTTGCCGATGAAATGGAGGTCCACCTGCTTGCACAACTTGAACGCGGCGAGCGTGAGGTCGTTGCCCTTGGTGTCTTCGGTCCCGACGCTGAGAATGCCGACGCGCGGTCTTTTCACCCCCAGAATTTGGCGGGAATAAACGCTGCCCATCACGGCGAAGTCGAGGAGATGATGAGGCTTGCACTCGACGTTTGCGCCGGCGTCGAGGAGGACGAAATCATTGTGTGGCGTCGGAATGACGGTGGCGATGGCGGGGCGGTCGATGTGCTCGATGGTGCGGAGACGCAGCGTCGAGGCCGTGACGACGCCGCCGGTGTTGCCGGGGGAGATGAGCGCGTCGCCCTTGCCCGCCTTGAGCAAATCGACGGC